>JAUWJS010000114.1 GCA_030607575.1 Candidatus Heimdallarchaeota archaeon
AAGAGGTCGTTTAACATTAATTTTAGCATGAGTTCTCATAAGAGAAATACGCATTTTTACAATATCTTCTTGAGACTTCTTCAACCAATTTCGAGAGTTATCAATGACATCAGAAGCAACTCTATTTGAAGTTAACATGGGGCCTGCGTTTATTCTAGGATACCCTGTCCATCCAACAAAGAAGGAAGGGGGAGAAAAGGTTTCGTCAAGATTCTGGATTTTAGGCTGCTCAATACTGTATTGTTTTGACCAGTTCTGTAATAGAGGACATGATTTCCTCCCACATAAACCTCTAGAGGTTTTGCAAATCACACATAATTCGAAATTCATATCAGAATTATCATCCATGCTGGTCAGAATAACTGAATTTTTTTACTATTAAAAGCTGATGTAAATAATATTATATTGAAAAATGGCAATACTTTTAATCTCCTTTACGTTAAAATAATATTATGAGCTATCTTGAGAATGAAATAGCTGATGAAGATGTTCTAATCAGAGATTTAGATAAGAGTGAATTTGGTTCTAAATTGCTTTTCTTAGGTTTAGCTCAAACAGGTAAAACTTCTATAATTCAGGTTGTTTTCGAAAATAAAGCTCCTGAAACAACTGAAGGAATACCCGCAACTGTTGGAGTAAGAAGAAAATTGGTGGATTTTTCAGATATTTCTCTGAATGTCTATGATGTAGGCGGACAAATAACCTACTTAGAAGAAGCTTTTGTTGATTTGCGCGAGAGTATATTCTCGAGAATTAAAGCTCTGTTTTTTGTAGTGGATACTTCCAGACATGACGATTTTGAAATAGCAAAGATGTATTTTAGAAGAGCTATTAGGAATCTTAATGAATATAGTCCTGAAGGAAAGACTGTTGTTTTAGCTCACAAAATGGATTTAGTTTCAACAAAAGAAAGAGAGAAAGCAATTAGCTTTATAACTGAAATTTTCGAATTGGAAGATTATTCAGAAGTAGAAATATTTGAAACTTCAATTTATGAGAAAACTCTAATGGATGCTGTAGAGAAAGCTCTTGGGATATAATTATTGTCTATACGAATACTAAAATAGTTATTTACAGTTTCTTGAGATATGCTAAAAGAACCAATTTATCCTATGTTATTTTTAAGAACAAATGATATGAAGAAAACTAGACATTTCTATGAAAATATACTCAAATTTCCAATTGCTTTAGAGCAAAGTGGATGTGTTGTATTTAAAATAGGAAAATATGGTTATTGGGGTTTCTGTGAAACAGAAAAAAAGATAGAAAAACCTGAACAAGTTTGCTTGACAGTTGTTGTTGAAACAAAGGATGAAGTTGATGAGTGGACTAGATATTTGATAGCAGAAAACGTTACACTAACGAGAGAACCTCAAGAAACAGCTCAATATAAGATTTACAACGCTTTCTATACTGATCCAACAGGCTATACCTTGGAGATCCAAGCTTTCGATAAGGATGGAAGACCATCTGGGCATGAAGATTTTGGAAAAATAATATAATTGTGAGAGATTAGAATGAAAAGAGTAACTGGAATAGGAGGCTTTTTTTTTAAATCAAAAAATCCTGAGAAGCTCAAAGAATGGTATGTTAAACATTTGGGGGTTCCGGTTGTTGTAGAAGGATCTGAAGAATCTTATGTCATCTTTAATTGGGAAGAACAAGCAAACAACAAGAAAAAAGGTTACACTCTTTGGGGACCTTTCAAAGAAGATTCGGTTTATTTCAAACCCAGTGAAAAAAACTATATGTTCAATTTTACTGTAGATAATCTTGACGAAATACTCCAAACTTTGAAAGAAGAAGGAGTCTACGTTTTCGAAGAGAGAGAAGAACATCAAGAAGGAAAATTTGGTTGGATTATGGATCCTGAAGGCAATAAAATAGAATTATGGGAACCACCAGAAAGATAATCTGCCTTTGTATCTTCTTTAAAAAAATCCATGACTTTTGGAATAAATTTTTAATACTTCATTTTCCACTTAACTAAAGGTGTTATTATGGTTATCAAGGAATTTACATACAAAGTCCCTGAAATGTCTAATGGATATGCAAATCAAACTCTTTACATTAATCTAGATAATTATGAGATTAAGATTGAAGAAGTAACAGATGATATGAAAAAGAAGTTCACTGGTGGAAAAGGGTTTGATTTATTTCTCATGTGGAAATATCTTCCTAAATATGAAAGAACAGAATGGGATGATTCAGAAAATGTTTTGTGTATAGCTGGAGGACCTTTAGGTGGTACTACTAACTTTCCTGGATCTGGAAAGAGTATAGTAACTGCTATATCTCCTCTTACAGGGTTGATAATTGACTCTAATGTCGGAGGATATTTCGGACCTTTTGCAAAGCATTCAGGTTTTGATGCTATAGCTATACAAGGAAAAGCTGACAAAGAGATTTACATTTACATAGATGGAGAAGAAGGAAGAATAATAATCGAGGAAGCTGAGGACCTTCCTTCAGAAACCTACAAGATTGGAACGATTCTTACAGAAAAGTATTGTGGAGAAGAGAAATTCAAGAGAGATGTTTCAGTTGTTTCAGCTGGACCAGGAGCTAAAAATACCCGTTGGGGCTGTTTGAATTTTAGCTATTATGATCCAAGAAGAGGATATGTAAGATACAAACAAGCAGGACGAGGTGGAACTGGAACTGTCTTTAGAGACAAAAAACTGAAAGCTCTAGTTGTCAAAAAAATAGGCGTTGTAACTAGAACTAATAATCCAGCAGACCCAGAAGCACTAAAAGAAGTAGGTAAAAAACACACTAAAGAAATGATTGATCTCGATCCTAAACAAAATGAAATGAGAATGGTAGGTACTACTCATCTTATACCAATAATGAATGATTATGATTTATTACCAACTAAGAATTTCAAGTATGGGCGCGATCCTCAAGCAATAAAAATTGGTGCGGAAGTATATAGACAACTTTTCATGAAAGGTCCTGACCCATGCTGGAAGGGATGTGCAGTAGCTTGTACTCACGGTGTGAATGAGTTTGAACCAAAAACTGGACCTTATGCGGGTAAGAAGGTTTCAGTGGATGGACCAGAGTATGAAACAATTGCTGGTGTTGGTTCAAACTGGTATGTTTGGGATCCAGAAGATATCATTGAAACAAACTTCTACTGTGATAATTATGGCTTAGACACAATTTCTATAGGAACAGGGATTGCCTTTGTTATGGAATGTTATGAATATGGTATTCTAGATAAGGAGAAAACTGGAGGGCTTGATCTCAACTGGGGAAATCAAGAAGCTGCTATGGAACTAATTCATCAAATGGCAAGGGGAGAAGGATTTGGGAAGATTGTTGGTCAAGGTGTTCGAAGAATGAAGAAATACTTCGCAGAAAAATTTGGTGGAGATTCTAAATTACTAAATGATATTGGTATGGAATCCAAAGGTCTGGAATTCAGCGAGTATATGACTAAAGAATCTTTAGCTCAGCAAGGTGGATATGGGTTTGCACTCAAAGGAGCACAACATGATGAGGCTTGGTTAATCTTCGAAGATATGGTTAGAGGGAATCTACCAACTTTTGAGAAAAAAGCAGAAGCACTACATTGGTTCCCAATGTGGAGGACCTCTTTTGGGCTTCTGGGGTTATGTAAATTGCCGTGGAATGATATTGTACCTGAAGATAATAGAGATTATGCAGATGGAAAAATTCGCAAAGATGAGGCATTTGTTCCTGATGATTTAGCTGATCCCGCAAAAATTCCAGAGCACGTTCAAAACTATGTCAAATACTATACAGCTGTAACAGGAAATGAGATTACATCAGTTGAGTATATTCGCATGAGCGAAAGAGTTTACAATTTTCAAAGAACATTAAATCTGATGTTTCTTCCTCCGGGAGTTACTTTTAGAGATATAGATACCGTACCTTATAGAGCACAGGGTCCTGTAACAAAGGAAGAATTTCTCTCTCGTGAAGAAGAGTACTATTCCAAACAACTGAGAGAAGAGATTGGTGTTAATCCAGATGAAATGAGCATTTCAGAAAAGATGAATGCTATTCGCAAATTTAGAGAAAGCAATTATGAAAAACTCAAAAAATCTGTTTATGAAAGAAGAGGATGGGATAGAAACGGTGTGCCTACCAAAAAGAAAATCAAAGAACTAGGAATGGATTTTCCTGAGATTATTGAGTTAATTGAGCAGAATCAATAATCGGATTTTTTCTCTTTTTTTCAATTATCATTCATTTTTCAACATATTTAACTCAGTTAGAATATTTTTCTTTCGTGGATATTTGTACTAGGAATATACTAAAAGTTAAATAGTTCGTTCCAACTTATGTTTAAACTAGAAGTGTTAGTGGGGAATCAAATTTCTAACATTTTTAGGTGATGGGGTAATACTAAAATGAGTTTCTTAGCGAATTTATTTTCTAGGACAAAGATGGAAAAAAAGGCTAAAGTACTGATACTAGGTTTAGCTTCTGCTGGAAAGACTACTCTAACCAAATATCTAAGATATGGTGAATTTGTTTCAGATACAATACCAACAATAGGTCAAAATATTGATTCTATAGAACATGAAGGTTGGAAAATTACAACTATAGATGTAGCAGGTCAACAAGATTTTCGCTTTTTGTGGGACGCTCACTATCCAGGAACTTCCGCTGTGATCTTTGTCATTGACGCTGCTGATATTGAAACTTTACCTGAAGCCAGAGATATTTTCAAGAAGCATGTTTTCAATAACCCTACCCTTCAAAAAGTTCCAGTAGTAATTCTAGCAAATAAACAAGACCTTCAAGGTGCCGTGGACGCTCCTCTTCTAATCCAATTATTGGGATTACATCTGGATATGCATGATCGAACTTTTGCTGTGTTTGACTCAAGTATCTTATATGGTAGAGGTGTTGTTGAAGCTTTTGCTTGGATTGTTAATCAACTTGAAGTTAATGAATAACTGCTAAATTCTTCCCTTTTGTTCAATTATCTTTATTAAGATATTAAGTAGATAAAATTTGTACTCTATCCACTAAGAAGGACGAGAAAAAATGAATCCAAATTTTAAATTCTTAAGTAGCAGAAAAGTCTTTTTCATTTCATTTGTTTTGTTTTTGATGATATTTACTGGTGTTAAAGTACAAGGTGATAAATCTCAGATATCTGAAGACATCACTGAACTATTCTTTGATTCAAATTCCGCTATTTCTTCAGGTTCTAAATTTAGTGTTTTGGATGATTTCACAGAATTTGAAACATTTGTCGATTCCATAATTTCGCAACAGCTGACTGATTTTAATATCGTAGGAGCAACTTTTTCTGCAGTTAAGGATGGGAAAATTTACCTAAACAAAGGATATGGATACGAATACAAACATTTGTTTCAATTCGTAAATCCTAATACCACACTTTTTAGAATTGGTTCTATTTCTAAAACATTTACTGCGATAGCTGCATTGCAGCTTGTTGAAAATGCATTACTTGATCTTGATGTAGATGTAAACACATATCTAGCAGCTTTTAAAATTCCAGAAACATACCCAGAGCCAATAACTCTTCGGCATTTATTGACTCATTCAGCAGGTTTTGAAGAATATCAAGTAAGTATAATAGCGAATACTTTTTTTGGTATCCCTGATGTAGAAGATCTTCTTCGAGATTACATCCCAGCAAGAGTTCATGCTCCAGGTGAGATTACTTCTTATTCAAATTATGGTTTAGGTTTAGTAGCTTATATTGTAGAAAAAATCTCTGGAAAGACCTTTGAAAATTATATTTATGATGAAATTGCAGTTCCTCTAGGGATGAATTATACATCGTTTCAACAACCACTCCCTTCAAACCTTGATTTACTAATGTCAAAAGGTTATGACAGTAATGGTAACCAAGGTTATTTTGAGAATGTCTTGTTACCTGGTGCAGGGGCAGGTTCTTCGTCAGCTGGAGATATGGCAAGACTAATGCTCGCTTTATTAAATAATGGTACCTTTGATGGAAGCAGAATTTTGAATAATGAGACAGTAACTCTTATGCAAGAAGATCATTTTTCACCCCATCCTTCTCTTCCTGGAGTTGGTTTTGGATTATATGAGTTTGATGTAAATAATGAGCATATCATTGGTCATGGTGGAGATACCATTTTCTTCCATAGTAGAATGGCTCTCTTTCCAGAACACGATTTCGGATTTTTCCTATCTTATAACAGTTATAATGGCGCTTTTGCTAAAGGAGAGTTTTTCAATGCTTTCATCGAGGAATATTTTCCTAAAGATATGATTTCCTATGCTGAAGTTATCACTGAGAATCTAAAGGATTTTGAAGGGACCTATTTGTCAACTAGAAGATTCTATAACAAATATTATACAGTTAAACCACATCTATGGCTAGAGGATAAGTTCACAATTGAAACTAATTCATCACATCTGATGATCAAATATATCAGTAGCCCATTTGTACAAATTAGTCCTGATTTCTTTGTGTCACGACCTGACTTTGTTTACGATTTCTATCTATTTTTTGTTAGAAATGATGATGGAAAAGTAACACATTTTTACTCGAATTTCTTCCCATCTGTTATATCATATGAAAAAATTAATCCAATTCATGTGAATTCTCAACTTCACTATGCACTCGTTATAGCAATTGGTGCAATTTATACATTGATATTAGCATTATGGGGATTAGATGGCGTATTTAGAATCAAACGAAAAGAGAAAAGAAGATCTAAAATGGAACGACTAAGCAAATGGTGGTCATTTGGAGTTTATGTATTTGGTGCAATACCTATTATAGTTTTTACAACTAAATCTTCTAACGTAATAATTCTTGCAAGTGAAACAAAAGAAAAACTAAGCTGGTTAATTGCTTTCTCTTATATTGATACAATTTTGATACTGGGATTGCTTATACTTTCAGGGATTTCTTGGTATAATTTCAGTTCTATTGCGAGAAATAAACCTTCGACAGAAACTGAAGGCATTGATCAAGTCAAAATAGAGCAGAGATTGGATAATAAGAAAAAGGAAAGAAAAATAATATTCGAAAATGTCAAACTTAGTCTGCTAGTGATTTTAGGATTCGGAATCATTGTATTTTATAGTATATGGAATTTATTTGGATTTTAATTTTAGTCCAGAAATTCCTTCTTCTTTCTCTCATAAAATTCTCTCATTCTTGTAGCATCATAAATCTTTCATTTCAGAGTCCAAAAAAGAATGTCAAAATAATCTATTATTTTCTAAGCATCACAACATACCTATGAAATCACATATGCTATTACAGTGTAAACTACAAGGGTAATCCTGGAGAAATTTGGGCTGATGATATTGTCCTACAAGTAACTTATTCTATTCCTCTTCTTGCAATTCAAGATGGTGATTTCGTAATAACAATCTATGTAGGTTTAAAGGTAGATTTTTATCTTTTCAAAGTTCCAATTAATATTGAAACTGTGCAATATGCTGAATGGGATTCTCCTTTTGGAATCTAATTCTTCTTTTTTAGAAATCTATTTATTTAAGCTAATTAAT
>JAUWJS010000115.1 GCA_030607575.1 Candidatus Heimdallarchaeota archaeon
ATCCAAATACTAAGTAATGAAATCCATCCCATAAATACTACAAAAAGCCCTAACCCTACCCATTTTTTTTCAAAATCCTGAGCTCGTGAAGCTAAAGCAAGAACTACGAAAGGAATTAAGAATGAATCATAATATTTGTAGTTTCCTCGAGAGAGAAAAACATGAGTACCTATTATAAACATCGCTTGAAAAGAGATGAATGAACTCTCTTTTTTTTGAAAATGGTTTGCTTTGAGTAGAACTGTGAAATAGCTGAGAATAAGGAATAAAAGCAAGGGAACATAAGCCAAATTGAGATAGTAATAGAATTTTGCTAATCCTTCCATCCCCCAAAATAATAGCGCATGAAATGGGGTGGTTGACCATGTTATGTAAATCTGCTCTATCGTGAATTTCGTA
Organism: Candidatus Heimdallarchaeota archaeon; assembly: GCA_030607575.1. Classification (GTDB taxonomy): domain Archaea; phylum Asgardarchaeota; class Heimdallarchaeia; order Heimdallarchaeales; family Heimdallarchaeaceae; genus UBA460. The sequence continues at coordinate 400 of JAUWJS010000115.1, forward strand.
TTGATTGTTCCTCCAGGCCATGCTTGTAACCAAACATACTTGAAAGGTGTAATTAATATCCAGGGAACTGAAAGAAGGAAAAAGAAGATTATTAAGTTGGTTAGATATTTAAGAGCAGTTCTTCTGTCCAGTCTGAAGAGATAGAGAAACCAGAGAGGGACTAAAAACAGCGAGTTGAGTTTAGTGAGAACTGATAATGCAATGAAGAAAGCTGAAAGTTTGTATTTAGATTTTTGTAAATAATAAAAAGAAATGACAGCGAAAGTAGTGAACATATATGAATTGAGAAATATAAAATCATTGTAGAATAAAACCAAAGGCATGAAAATGAAAATAACTGCAGCAAAGAGGGAGTAGAACTGATTTAGCTTATTTCTTTTACCATTTTGTGGTTTCTTTAATAATATAAGATAGATGAAAACTGTAGTGATAGAATCAAAAATTAGAGGAGTAAAAGTAACGGACATCCAGGCTCTGTCAAGACGAGGTAATCCAGGATAGAAAATATCAACAAAATAGGAAATAATTACTAAGAAGAAAACAAAATAAGGACCATAAACATAACCAGTAAGTGGATATTCTCTATCGAAAGCATAAGGATTCCAAGATTCATATTTGAATGCATAAAGATAATTCTGATAATAAACTTCAGGATCATTATAGACTTCCCATTGGTAGCCTTCAAGAGAAAAATAAGTACTAGTATCATAGTGAGACAAAAACCAAGTACGAAGAGCTATTCGGACAAATACAGAAGTGAGAAAAAGAACAAGGCATATGCCAATCTGGATAAGAAGGTCATAATTGTTGGTTTTTAGTCGAGTAGCAGCTTTTTCAAGCATTCTTAGCTCTGGCACAAAATAAAACCACCCTAAGAATTGTTAAAGTTTACCTAGTTAAGAGAATGGTATAAAAACACTAAGAAAATCTAGTGACATGCAACCTAACTGCAACTTTTTTCGATATTCTTAAAGGAAATTATTGGTTTCCTTTCTTGACTGGCTCAATAACATCCTTGTGGTAGGAGCTTCAACACCGGATAAGGGAGGTTGAAGGAAGCTTCTTCCTAATAGATTCTTCATTAAATTTCACCATTTGTAAAAAAGTAAATAGTTTAGAACATCTTTAGATAAGATTCATCGAAAAAAAGAAAAGATACCTGAAAATCAAAAGATAGATATTCACTATCATGTCGTTGGTGGAGAAGTAGCAGAATTTGAGTTTGAATAAGTTTTTCGTTCTTGCTGTCGGAATGGGGAAAGTTTCTTAGTAGATAGTTTTATATTTGTCCTTCTGTGATATTTAAGATATTAAATGATAAGGCCCAATCGAGAAAAGAAACAAACTGGAGCTTTTTACACTCCAAGTTTTATTGTTGATTTCATGGTAGAGAGGGTTTTTTATCATCTTCAAGAGAATAATTTGATTGCCTTTGATTCATTCAGAAATTTTCAAAACTCAATATTCAAACTTAGATTTTGTGATCCTGCAATTGGTTCTGGAAATTTTATTGTTGGACTACTTAACAAAGTAAACTCTATACTCAAGGGATTCGATACAGTAGAAAATGAAGAGAAAGATGAGTTTTTTTATCATTTTACTTCTTCAAATATTTATGGAATAGAATTGGATAAAGCAAGTTTAGATACATGCAAAAATATTTTGAAAGAGCAGTTTCCTTCACTAAAGAGCAGTGATTTACCCAACCTAAAATGCGGAAATAGTATAGTGGGTTTAGATGCTTTTGATATTCTGGGCATAGAAAAAGCAGAGAAACTCAATCCCTTTTCTTGGAAAGATAATTTCGGAGAAAACAATAAATTTGATGTCATAATTGGAAATCCTCCTTATTTCAATCTAAAAAAAATGGTCTTGGTTGATGAAAATGCTCAGAACTTGTATGATTATTTGAAATCTTCACATTTATGGAAGAATTTCTTTCGTTCTTCTTCTGATATTTATTATTATTTTGTGAAACAATCCATTGATATGTTGAATGTGGGAGGTATTTTTTCATTCATCATCCCTAATTACTGGATTGAAAACAAATATGCAGACAAACTTCGAGAAGAGCTCCTGAAAAGGAATATTTTGGAAATTATAGATTTAGAAGGTAATAAGATTTTCAAAGATGAGGGAAAATGGTTAAACATTTCCACTTGTATTTTAACCTTAGAAGAAAATACTCCTTCTCAGACTTTTTCAGTAGCAAAAAATTTCTTCTTTGAGTCAGTCGTTCAAAAAGAAAAAATCAATCAACTATTCAATCAACAATTCTTTCCAATTAAACAATCATATTTAGGGAAAGAAAAATGGATAATGTCACCTTATAATGAATACTTACGTAGTCTAGAAGCTAACACTTCTATGGAAAAATTGGGTGAAATCTCATTAGTTTTTCAAGGATTATCTCCGGGAGTAAAAGATATATTTGTACTTCCGAAATCTAAAATTTCAGAATATTCACTTGAACAAGATATACTTGTTCCTTTTGTATCAAATAGTGATTTACAAAAGTGGCTTATTAAAGAGAAAGTGGAAAAACAAGCTATTTTACCATCAATGATTGATTCACTGGATAACTATCCAAATACATACAAATATCTGTTAAGTAATAAAGAGAGATTAAAAACTGGTCCTGATAGACAGAAATTAATGAAATCAGGAAAAATTAGGTGGTTTGATTATAGTGTATATAGGAATTTAGACTTGTTTCTGTCAAAGGAAAAGAGAATCCTTTGTCCTTATAGAAGTCTAACAACAAAATTTGCTCTTGATGAGAATGGGTCATTTACTGCTACAGATATTTATGCAATTCTTCCCGTTGAAAGAACAGATATATATTCAATTCTAGGAATTCTAAATAGTGAATTCATCAACTTCTGGTATTCTTTAGCAGGTAAAAGGAAAGGTAGAATGCTGGAATTTTTTTCCAATCCTTTGAAGAAAATACCTATTCCTAGGTTTGAAATAAGAGATGTGATAACTCCCTTAGTTAAGGAATTATTGAAGATAGTCGAGAAATCTGATGAGAGTGAAGTTGACGAAGTGAAAGTAATTGAAGACAAATTAAATTTGGAAATATCTGAAATGTATGATTTTGATTTTAGAAAATTAGGTCTTAAATAGCATTATTAAGTATATTTTTCACACATAACCGCATTTTAATCTCCACTCATCATATCCTGCTAAATACAACCTGACATCAGGATAACCCATTTCTTTTAGAACCAGATAGACTAGAGCTGACTGGGGAGCTGACTCACAATATACAATTATTGTTTTATCCTTCATTATTTTCCTTACTTTCATTTCTTCAAATAAATCTTCATTTTTCTTAATAATGAAATAATCAGGATATTCTTCGAAAAGATCTAGATACCAGAAATGAACAGCTCCTTTTATATTCCCACCTTGTTGATCTAAAAGGATAGCATTTTCAGAACGATTATCTACAAATATAAAATCCTCGGAATTGATGTTCTTTATTATCTCATCTTTCGAAATCAATATGGAGTCATCTTGTTGGTTAAGTGTGAGGTCTCCTCGCTCTAATTTTATTTCTTCTGTAGATAATCCATTATTTTCCTTTTCCCATTTAGAAAAGGCACCATCCAAGAGAATAACATTTTTGAAACAAAAATAGTGAAGAGTCCAAGCAGCTATAGAACAATTAAGATTAAAAACATCATCAACTAGAACAAGTATATCTTCATTTCTAATCCCCTTATGCTTAAGATAGCTTGCAATTTTTTTACAGTCAGGAATAACATTGACACCGTCTTCATCTTGTTCAACAAAAATATTGTTATCAATATGTATCGATCCAGTAATATGACCCTTCAGAAATTTAGAGTAATCACGCAAATCTAATATTTTGTAATTAGAGTTGGTTATAAGACTAAGTAATTCCTCTGTAGAGACGAAGGTTTGAACACTATTCCCATACATCTATTAATATATAAATATCGTTCAATTAATAATTTTGTCCTAGTACTAGTCAGATTTCTTTAATCGAGATAAAGTAGCTGAATAAATAAGCGGTAAAGCAATAGTGACATCAGAAACAACAGTAGTCATGCGACTTTCCTGATCTACCTTGCCCCAAGAGATGGCTTCTGACAAAGAAGCTCCAGATAATCCACCAGTTTCTACCCTATCCATAGTAATTTGAATAGCATAATCAAAAGTTTTCGGAGACATTAGACGCGATTGAAAAATATAGTTTTTTGGAACACCACCGCCCAAGAAAAATGCACCAGCTAAATCTGAATCCCAAGCAGATCTTTGAATTTCACCTAAATCACCCATATCATCAATATAGATCTTTTTCATTTGAGAAAATAACCAAAGTTGAAGACCTAGAATGCTATCTCCGAATGCTGGGACATAAATCGGTACATTTTTCTCGTAAGCGGCTCTAACAAATGAATCAGGATCATCTAGTTTTTCTCCTATTAGAGACATTAATTGTCTTGTTGATATTGCTAAAATATTATTTGAATCTTTATTATTTTCGTAAATTTCAGTAAAGATTGGTTGAATATTATCTTCGAGTTTCATAAACGATTCATCAGCAACAAATGCATCATATATTCTGTCGATTGATTTTTCTCTTAATTCTGAATCTGAGGAATAAGGTACTTGACGGATGTGTTCTCCACCAAAAGCTTCAATGATATCATGGGTTACATTGGCACCTGTTGACACTATAACATGTACCATATCGTTTCTTATCATATCAGTAATGATTTTTTTCATCCCTCCTGGAACAAGAGCCCCCGCTATTCCAAGAAAAACAGTAGCTTTCTTTTCCAGCATTTCTGAAAAAATATCAATTGCTTTGGCGATTCTTCCAGCTCCAAAAACACCTGAATTTTTGAACTCTTTTGCTATTTGGTTAATTGTAGCATCTTCATCTAGATTAATAGGGCTAATTCTAGGATGTTTATCCTTGTGATTCATTAGTCTCTATACTTAGGATTCTTTACCTTCTTTAGCCTTTTCGATAAGTAATTCAATTTCTCTTGCTCTAAAAGGAGATTCTTCTAATTCAGTATGGTCAATTGGACAAATATATCTTTTCTCCTCAGCCACATGAATGATTCCTAATGGTAAATTGCATATGTAAACTCTTCCACAAGTTCGACAGTAGAGCGTAGAATGAGTTGCTTCTTCAAAGATTTCCAAATCGGAATCTATAGCACAAACTGGACAAGGGAATATACAAATTGTAGGACGAAAACTTTCTTTCGGAGACATACTTATCAACGGAGCTCATCAATAATTGTATGATTATTAGTGATTATTAGTTTATTAACTTTAGGGATTCCTTGGGTTAAAACCACAATCTGAATTCAGGGAAATGAAAAACTTCGTTATCACTCAAAACAAACATTTCAACTTTTTCTAAGTCAACTTTCTCACGTAGAATAGGAGATAATAGATTAGACCTATTCTTTGGATTGATAGGTGTTCCAGTTGAATAGTCAGTAAAAGCTGGAAGAACTAAAACTTGCTTAGTCATATTGATGACAGGACCTAACATAAAGGCTTGAGCTCTAATCTTCTGTAAGCTTTTAATTCGAGCTTGTAAAACAGGATGCTCATGACCGATTATTATATACTGAGCTTTTTCTGGAATGGTTTCAGGAAGTTGTTGATCACCATGAATGAAGAAGTATTGTTCCAAATGAAAGGACTCAGCATGAAGTGTAATATTATCATAATCTTGCAAAGCCCAAGTCAGAAAGACATCATGATTTCCCTTAATGATGTGGACCTGAGAAACCTTGGAGGAAACTTTTCTAATGAATTTTTTTACATCTCTGTTCTCAATTTTGGAAGGTTCGCTAAAACTATGCTTAACATCTCCATTGAGAATGAGATATTTTGGTTTAAGTTTGGTGAGATAAGTAATGAAAATTTCAATTAGTTTATCGGTTTGATTATGAGTAGCAAATGTTCCCTCTTCTCTCATAATAGATTCAATCCCCAAATGAAGATCAGCTGCGACTAGAGCACTAATATCCTCTAAGAACAGTAAGGGTAATCCATTAACAATCTTCATTTTATCATTGATATTAAATAATTCTATGGACATTAGCTCCCCTTTGTTAGAAATCGATTGAAACAATATATAGACTTGCCTCTTTGTCTATTTCTAACTAATAAAATTTGACATTTTGGAAAATTTTATCTAAGTTTGCTCATTAATTCTCTCTTTTTGAACTAATTATAACCAATCTAGAGGCATATAGCTTCTTACATGCCTCACAACAATGAAATACTATTGAACTCATTTTTTCTCCAATTAAATAGAGCACAAAAGTCTGTTGCCATTCACTATTTTCTGCTGATAATTCCTTCAATAATGACCTATAAAGCTGATGAGCTACTATCTCAAATCCTGTTATTTTCGATTTATCAAAATTCATTATATCAGAAGAACTTGCATGTACCAAGTGATTAAAGGTGTTAATACATTCAAGTATCGATTTATTCAAATTATAGAAATATTCCAATGTTTGTAAGTGCATGTTAATGTGTTCTTGAGATAATAAAGAGACTAAATCTGCCAATAATTTAGCAGCATTCTTTAGATTAGTAAATATTGGTTCATATTGACTGGTTGACAAACTCTCCTTATCTAGGGGTTGATATATGGTTGTAGTTATATCATCGATGAAATTGAGAACATTTTGGTAAAGTTGTTCCATTTTATCTGCTCTTTCCTCAATACCAGGATGATAAAGAAGTGTTAGCGTAATAAGATCAGCCATTCGAATTAATGTGTCGCTTACTAAAGCAGAACAATGAAGAATTGTGTCTACAATTTCTTTCTGAGTTCTTTTTTCATCCGACATAAATAGATTACCAAATAATAAGATTAGTATTCAAATATAAAGAGATTATGGAAAAAGAAAGGAAAGACTTAGAAACATCATAAAACTATGTTTCTTTTAGTCCAATAGAAAAAAATGTCGAGTGTGATTAGTTCTAAATTCTTAATTTCTAAATCTTCAAGTACTCTTGATGTTTCAGTAAGAGAATAATAGATTCGTTTCGTTTTTTC
>JAUWJS010000141.1 GCA_030607575.1 Candidatus Heimdallarchaeota archaeon
AGAAAAACTAATTTCTTCTAGCTAAAATGAATAATATTGAAGCATCAGTACTCCCATTTTTCCTTAAATCTCGTTCTAGCTTCTTTGCTTCCTTTTCTAGTTGTTCATAGTCTGGGTAATCACTTATCTTTTCCAATGAAGACCTTAAGTATTTTATCTCACTCTTAATCAACGTTTCATCCATTGGATTATCACACAGATCTTTATCTTCACAGAATAAGCATTTAGGATATCTGGTGGAATCAAATATCTCTAGTTCTTCTGTCTTTAGAATATTCAACATTTTTTTTATTTCCTCTTTTGTATAAGTTTCTCTATGATATTCCCCTAACATAGTGTCAATTTTCGCCCCAAAGTGATGAGCCTTTAAAGTAGATAGTTGTGCTTTTGTTTGAGTAAGATCTGAATACATTTCTTGAATAATCAGATAGCCTTGAGGTTTGACTACTCTGAAAATCTCTCTCAGCACTTTTTCTGGTTTTTCCAAGTGATGAAGAGAACTAGCTATACTTACTATATCAAAGGTTTTATCTGGAAAGTCTAGCTTTTCAGCATTCATTTTCTTGAAATTAGCTATTGTTCCATATTCTTTCTCTGCTTTCTTTAGTTCCTCTTCATTAAGATCTATACCTACAAAAGAATCAAAACTTTTCAATGCTTGTTTGAGAAAACCAATAAATCCTCCATACCCTGTTCCTACATCTAATATTTTTCCACCTGAAATCTCTTTAAGCTTTTCGACTATTTTATCTGCACCTGAATTAGCTAGAGTGGTTGAGCGTACTTCCATAGCTTTTCAAGAGTTTAAGCATTTAATAATGATTTGATTTTTTAAGCTAATTCCATCTTTTTTGCAAAGGAAAAATCTCTTAGGTTTCTGAAAATAATCTAATATCAGTAGTTGTTTCTTTTTTTCTTGTTTCTAAGGAGATAAACTGAAAGTGCAACCATTAATCCAGAAAATATAACTAAAGTTTCTCCATTGAATTCTCTAATTACTGCAGTAACCGTTACAATCACTGTATCAAGACTCGAACGTCCAAATGCATCCAGTGCAAAGATCTGATAGACATTTGTTCCATTATCTAATCCATCTATATTAATAATGATTGGCACTCCATTAGCCCATGAATCGGTTAGAATTTCTACAAAGTTTTTGTAAACTGTATAGGTTGTAGGATTTAAATCAGTGATATTCCATTGAATATTATTTCCTGTTTCACCAAAAAGATATTCTATATCAGGTACAGCATCAATTTCAGGTGGATCTAAATCTAGAGGATAAATATCATAATAACCTGCTGATCCATCTATTGGGTAACTTCCATTATACCAGCTTTTCCAATAATTTCCTTCACTTGTTACTATATCGTACCAAATAACTGATGTTCCATCACAATATGCTTGTGAAGTTCCACCCAAATTATTATCATAGAAATAATTATGATGAACACCGTTTCTACGTGATTCGTGCATTTTAAGTCCATAATTTTGGTTGTTGGAAAAACTATTTTCTGTTATCGTAAAGTCATCACTATAATACAATGAAGCACCTTCAAGGGAATTATCAGAGAAGACATTATCTTCCAAAATAATATAATTAGTAGATTCCAAATACATTCCATTTTGATTACCTATGAAGCTATTTCCACTCATAGTTCCATGACCAAAATTCCAGACATACATTCCATCTCCATTAGGATTATAATTAAAGGAATTGTCTTGAATTAATATAGTATCATCATCATTAGATATTCTTATTCCATGATCATTTTGGTTATAATTGCAAGAATTGTTAATAATCTCTAAACCAAGTGTATTTTCTATAGATATTCCTGATTCAACATTGTAATTACAAGTGTTGTTTTTGACTATAGTGTAACCAGTAGTATCCAAATATATTCCCATGTAATTGAAACTACAATTATTGTCACTCACAATTGCATTCAGAGAATCTATAACCCATATACCCCAATCATTGTTAATGATAATATTGTTAGTTATATTCACTATTGATGTAGCTGCGTTGTCTATATAGATTCCATTCATACAATTTTCTATCAAACAGTTTCTTATAACAAAATGCTTTGTAACGTCTCGTATAAGTATCCCATCAAAAGGATCATCTGCTATCCAATATCCTTCTATTATATATGGATCATCTATTGTTCCAAAACCCATTGAAGATGCTCTCTCTAAATCTACATCGTTATAGATATCAATTGCAGAATGATATTCATAATTTAGTCTTATATCATCTATTGTGGGATTTAAGTTATAATTTATACTGTTACTCTGTATTCTTTCAACTTGTGAATGAGTCTGAATACATGTAAGTGAGAAGATTAGTAGTAAAGAAATTATCAGAAGCCAAATTACTCTATTTTTCATACTTTTAACCTCTTCTAGTATCGAGAACATCTAATTCATGCATATATAACTCTTAGCTAGACTTTAATTTCCCCTTTCATTTTCTCTTTTCTTGTTTTATCTGGTTTAAAAATCCATTTTGCTGCTTCAATACCATTTGAACTTAAAATTGAGTTTATTTTTCCTACATGATGTTGTGAATGTCGGATATTGTAAATTAGTCGGTGACTTAAAGTTGCACCAGTCCAGAAATAGCTATTCTTTCCTTCTAGATCTTCTTTAGTAAGGTTTTCTAAGACATTCAGACACTTCTCTCTAACTTCTTCTATATAACTCTGCAAATCTGTTTTTGTAAGAATAATTTCTGGTACTTCTCCCAGATTCTCTTTACACTCAAATCTTTCTGGTTTTTTTCGCCAGTTATTTCCAAAATAGAAATCTAGATAATATATTGTATGATATATTTCCTGCCAGAATTGTGGTTGAAGATCTTTATCTTCCCATAGCTTATCTGGACAAAGAGTTATAGCTTGTTCAATCATCTGTATCAAAGCGAGATAGTTTTCCCTGCAAATATCCAAAAAAAGTATATCTTCCATTTATTCCACCTTATAGGAAAGTAAAGTTTTGATTATTAAAGTAGTAGGATTTATTTATCAGACAGCATACAGTTTCTCAAATAGTGATTCGATGAATGAGGATATTATTGTTCAAACTAAGGGTTTAGTTCGTTCTTTTGAATTCGGTGAAACAGAAGTTTTTGCATTAAATGGCGTAGATATTGACATTTACAGAGGAGAATTTGCTTGTATTCTAGGTCCTTCAGGTGCTGGCAAAACTACCTTATTGAATATGATAGGTGGGATAGACTATCCTTCGAAGGGTGAGGTTATTGTTGATGGTGACAACATTAGTGAATATAACAAAGATGCATTGAATGATTATAGACGTGATAGTGTTGGTTGGGTCTTCCAATTTTTCAATATCGTTGCAAGCTTACGTTCTTGGGAGAATGTCGGGTTAGCTCTTGAATTTCAAGGTCTCAAAGACAAAAGTGAGATTAAATCTAGATCTTATGATCTTCTGAAAAAAGTGGGTTTAGAAGGTAAAGAACTCAGGTTTCCCAGTCAATTATCCGGAGGGGAGCAGCAAAGAGTTGCTATTGCTAGAGCTTTAGTGAAAAAACCTAAAATCATCGTAGCTGATGAACCTACTGGCAATCTTGACTTTGTTACAGGACAAAAAATCGCCGAACTGATCAGAGATTTGAACAAACAAGAAGGTACTACTCTTATTGCAGTTTCTCATGATATTAGTATTACTCAATACGCAGACAGAGTCTTTCATCTTAAGATGGGAAAAATAGAGAAAATAGAGGAACAACCAAAATCTGTTAGCTATAAGAAAGTAAGAGAGTGACTTGATGAAAATTTTAACTAAAAAGATTTTTCGAGATATTTGGGATAGCAAATTTAGATCACTTTCTATTGTTATTATTATTGCACTGACTGTTATGCTGCTAGCAGGATTAAGAGCTGGTCATCCTGTTCTATTCAATACTTATGACTTAAATCTGGAGTACTATAATGTAGCCGATGGCACATTCACTTTCTCTGAACCTATAGAATCAGACAATGTTACTATGATTAGAGATGACATTGGATTTATGACTCAAAATTACATATCAAACATAGAAGGAAGAATCAAATATTTAACTGAGATTGAGTTTCAGGGAGAGAAGTTTCAAGCAGTAATTCTTGGTATAGACTTTCCCAACGAAGTTAACCAACTTGTTATTGAGGAAAAAGCCCCAGATATAGCTGATGTAAGAGATATTCTTCAATCCAATACTAGTTGCTTAGTAGATACTCATTTTGCTGGTGGATTTTTAGGGCAAGACGTAGCACTTGAGGATCAAATCGAAATAAGATTCCCTGAAAGTGACGTTAATTTCACTGTCAAAGGGATTGCACAAGATTCTTATTATTCCTACATGGTTGATGAAATTTCTAAAATGCCATTAATGGGTAATCTTGCTGTCATTTGGATAAACACCCAGATTGCACAAGAACTAAGGTTTGAAGGAAAATCAGTAGTTAATCAAGTATTGTTTACTGTAGAAGAAAGGCTAAACAAGGATCAAATCCTTCATGCTGCAGATGCATTATCATATTTCTTTGGAAATCAGAATATTTCTGCCAATTCGATGAAGTTTGTTGTTTTCGATGAGACTGATGAATACAACATGTTTGTTAGTGATGCTGGTGCAGTCGATAAGGCAGGAACAATTTTTGGAATTATTGGACTAATCATTAGTATTGTAATTATTTTCAACACATTAAATAAAATGGTATATGCTCAGCGGAAAAACATTGGATTATTTCTAGCTATGGGCTCATCAAAAAGAAAAATCTTATTTCATTATGCAGGTTTAACTCTAATTCTTAGTATATCTGGGATTATTATTGGAATTCCACTAGCGTATGGTTTAGCAATAGGTATGGCTCAAATGGTTGTGGGGCGTATCTATGGACTTCACCAAATTGACCTTTCAGTCCCAACTATGGAATTCGTATATGCAGGGATTATTACGTTCAGTGTATGTATAGTTTGTTCAATCCTTAGTGCATGGACAATAACTACAGTAACTCCTCGTGAAGCAATGGTAGCTTCCTTCACAAGAATCAAGAAAGTCAGCAAAACTTTAGCTGAAAAGATGTTTGGTTGGATTCCAATGTTTAGATCTATCCATATGATAGTTCCACTCAGAGAAGTGTTTCTTAAGAAGAAAAAAAGTTTGATAACAATTCTAGCACTTATCACTTCTATGATATTCTTGGTTAACTCACTTGCAATGGTTTACAATATCTATGATATAATGACAGCAAATTTTGATGAATACAATACATATGATGTACAAATAATACTGGAAAATCCGGTACATTTTGGTGCCATTAATCAATTTTTGATGAATGACACAATAGAGGTTCTAAATGAAATCAATCATTATGAAATCTTCATTGATATTTACACAAAAATTATTCATAATGGAGAGTTACTTAGCTGGACGGAGTTAGTTTGTTATCAAGAAAATTCCACCTTACGTTCTTTCAATATTATTGAAGGAAGTCTAGACCATAAATCAGATCTAAATAAAACCACCGTTCTCCTAGGAATGGCAAT
>JAUWJS010000089.1 GCA_030607575.1 Candidatus Heimdallarchaeota archaeon
TCACTTCCATCACTTCTGTTCGAGGGACACACATCATCACTCCAATACTCATATTTACCTATATAAACTCACAATTTTCTTCTTCCTCGGTGTAAACTCTATTAGTTACAGAGTTACAGAAAAACATATCATAATGGCTTTAATAGCTGGTTTAGTAGGAAGTTTTGGTGCACTAATGGCGGTTCTCTGGATAGATTTGATACTTACATTTATTTTGATGCTTGCTATAGGGATAGTTTTAATATTAAATACAGAAAAATTGCTAAAATATGTAGAAGGAGCAGTGATTGCTCCAGCGTCTGAAACTTCTGATGAACCAAGTGCAAAATACTCTACAGGTGATGAAGAACCAGAAAAGAGTACATTCTGTTCACATTGTGGAAATAAATTAGTAGTATCTGATGCTTTTTGTCCTGAATGCGGTGCAAAGTCAACTTAATTATTTAATTTCAATTTCTTCTTTTTTCTTACAATCAGGTTTCATGAAATCAAACCATAAAACTTAGTTATTAGAAAGAGGAGTACGAGAAGACTACCTATGGTTCCTCCTAAATATGCCATAGGAACCGTTACTAATATTATCCCTGCTTTAAGTTCATCATTAGTTAATATTGTAAAGAAAAGAATAACTGCAGCTAAACTAGAAATACATGTAATCAGAACTAGTATTGAAAGATTAAAGTTAAAATAAACTAATTTTATAATTGTATTTGTTAATGAAAATAAAAACAAAGAAAACATTCCAGCAATTAGAATTTTTTTCCATTTTTCTAAGTTTATTTTTGATCTTAATGATACGATTACAATTATAACTACTGAGATTCCAAGAATACTTAAGATAAAGCTGATTAAATGAATTACAAAATTAGTCTGGTTATAGATAGGAGCAATCATTCTTGCAACATATGGAAGAATGGTCGAAGAAGAAAGGATTTGTCCTGAAATTGTTTTAGGAAGAGCTGTAGCAAAGGCATCAATGAGTAGAAGAATTGCACCAATTATCCAAATGGAACCTGTTAAAACACCTAGAATCTCTTTGTAAACAGATCTTTCAATTTTCTCATCTGTGTGATTTCTATTAGTCTTGAACATGCTCATATTTTAATTAGAATTTTACCCGATATAAAATCTTTATGCAAACAAATTTAGGAAAAATATTAGTTAAATTAAAAAAACTTTAATTAAGAGTCTACAAAACCAAGAAGTAGTGAAGATGATAATCACAAGAGTTGATCTAAAACTTAAATTATATCCTAGTGAGCAGAAAATGTATGCTTCAGTTCTTTTAACAATAAAGAAACCTACTCCCATCATAGACCTTATGATAAACAATCAACTCCAGTGGTTAGAGGTTAAAACTGAAGTTAAGGGTGAAATCTACCGTTTTACTCCTGAAGAGAAATCTGTTCCTAAAGATCACTTTCTCAAGTCTGCAAAGATTTGGTTGATCGAACTTCCTGAAGAATTACAAGATCTGGATGAATTACTGCTCTCAATTAGATATTCTGGTCAAATAGAATCTGATCCTTGGTCAACTAATTATTTGACATCAGAAGGTGTAGAATTGGGATTATATGTTGCTTATTATCCAATTATAAACATAACTGATAGGTTAAGTTTTTCAGTAGTACTTCAAGGACCTAAGGGGTGGACTTGGATTATGAACAGTGAGAGACTCAAAGATTGTAATTGTGAAATATGGGTAAGTGAAGAACCAAAAATTGATTTATATCTTATAGGAATTCCTGAAGAAAAAGCAATAGATCAAAGAAAACCTACAAGATTCTGGGGATATAAGAGAAATTATGATAAATTTGTTGATTTAGATAGCCATCTTCAAATATTTTACAGTAAACTAATTGAATTACTCGGAGAACCTCCTATTAATAATTTCAAATTGGTTCTAGTTCCAAGAGAAAAAGGTGGAATGATTACTCGACAAGGAATTATAGTAATGCAAGACAACATTCCTAAAAATGTCATAACAGAAAAAAGAGATATCCTTTTACTCAAATGGATTCATGAAATGTGTCATTTTTGGTTTAATAAGACTTCAGTGGAAACGTACCACAATTGGATCGATGAAGCTTTAAGTGATTATTGTGCTTTATTTATTGCTAAATTTGAATTTGGAGAAAAGTTTTACAGAAATCAGATTGAGGAGATTAAAACAAAAATAAGAGAAAGTAATGATTTAGTCCCTCTAAGGGATATAACAAGACAACATGAAAAAGCAGATGTTCTTTTTTACAAATATGGATCGTTGATTTTTCATGAAATAAGTGAAGAGATTGGAGAAGAATCTTTCAGATTATTTCTTTTAGAATTTTCTAAAAAATCATTAAAAGCAAAACAAATAATTACTAAAGATCTTGTTAATACTCTTGCTAAAATTAACAAACATGATTGGGAGTCTTTCCTAAATGAAAAAATAGACAGAATCCCAGTTATTTAGATAGTTAGGAGAAAAAGCACATCTTTATCTCATAAGGTTTGAAATTCATCTCTAACTGATTATCTTTTAGAGTATCTTCTTTTACGATTTTACCATCAATTTTGAGCTGCTCACACTTTGTGAATTTAGAATTTACTTGAAAAGTAGATGATTCACCTTCTGAGTTCAAATTGAACATAGTTATGCATAATTTACCGTTTCTTTTTCTCAAAGAAGAAATTCTTATCCAAGGATTAACAACATGTAAAAGTGATTCAGATATTTGATTCTGAAGATTCCTATTCCTAATTAGGATAGACTTAGGTTTTAAGCAGAATGATTCAGCATGATTGTCACTTTCATACATATGATCTTCTCTAGAATGAATAACAAAACCATATTCAAAGCTATATTTTTCACCAATTTCTTGAGCTCCAGGTGTCTCTAAAAATGGTCCTGCATGCATTGGTCTTTCATCATAATCTGCTCTGGAAAGAAATCCAACACATCTTAAAAGTGTTAAAGCAACTCTGGAATTATTAGCTAGTTCAACTTCTGGTAATCCTTTATTCATTAGTGAGAATGCTAAATCTGAACTGCTGTCTTCTATTCTAATAAATCTCTTCTGAGCTTGAATACCAGAAGGTTGTTCTTCATAACTATCATAACTAATTGGATCACTTTTACGTTTTACAACTCCAAAATGTGTTGAAGTAAATGTTTCCAAAGATGAGTAAGGTAAATCAAAACAAATTCTTAGACGATGATCTTTTGCATAATTGGTCAAAGTTGTTTGTATATCTATTCTTGGGATATCTCTGTAAAATCGAAAAACTGTTTTAACTGGAATAGTAACATTACCTACCCTTTTATCTCGACTCTCATTTAATTCTTCAAAAAGTTCTAGGAATATATACTGTTCAATTTCGCTGAATAAAGGTCCTTTGACAGTTAGTTTTCTTTTCACTTTCTTTATTTTTATAGTTTCAGGACCTATTCTTCCAAAAGTATATTCATCTCCCTTATCGCCATAATCTTCAAATTTATGAAGTTGAGCAAATTCTGTATTTGTTCTTTTGTCTAGGTAATTGAAAGTTCCATCTGAATTAAACTTAAGCTCATAAAATCTGGTCGTAATCTTATTTTTCGATGATAAGAATATTGCATCATTTTCTAGATAATTCATTTTTTCTAGAAGTTTAAATTCGTTGAAATTCCAACTATTGAGAGGTGCTAGAACACTATAGTTTTGTTTTGAACCTAAGGTTGCTTTGACGTGAAATTTTTTGTATTTCTTACTTCTTATTATTTCAGCTGCTTGCTTCTTAAATTCATCTACATCGAAATCTCCAAGAGGAACTCTTCCACATAAAAGAGTGACATCACATATCTCGGGATTAATGTTATCAGAGACAAATACCTCGTTAAGGTAATAATCTAGAATCTTTCTTCCAGGTAACAATCTGAAACCTGTTTTTAACACAAGAGGAGAGAAGGTGTTTTCAAACAAAATTTCTTCAGAGGAACTTAAAGATTGAACCATGTAATTGTTACCTAAACTATCCTGTAACCCTACTATTGGTTGTTTTGCAGGGACAGAGAAATCAAAGAAAGATAGATTGTCAGAATTATTAGTAGGATTAAAAACATATAATTTTGATTCATCTTCCTCAATTTCAAGTTTATCTAGCCCTTCCTTTAATTCATTTAACTGAGATTCTCCTATGCTTTCGGCCCAATAATACCTTGATTTCATTTCTTCATGTGTTTGATCTATTGAACAACCACAAATGCCATCATGGGTTTGGTTTTTCAATAGCCATTTCCATGCTAGATTCAGATAGGATTTTGGATAATCATAGTTGTTGAATAACCAAAAATAAGTGATTAAAGGTTCCACATAGTGAACAAGTAAATCTTCTATTTTCTGGTTCCACTGTTTTATCCACATCCTCATGGAGTAGGTATCTTGAAGAAGATGAGCTCTTGCAGATGAGCGAAATTCACCAGAATATTCAGGTACTAAATAATTTGTTTTTTGAAGTGAATCTTGCAACTCTGTAACATAATTATCTAACAAACTGAGGTTGATTTCAGTGTTTTCAATATCTACAAGTTTTGTTAAAATATTCATATTTGGATTAGGAAACTGATGATCAGTTCCATACATGAGAAGATAGACAGGAACGGGGGAAAATTGCTTTAATTGTTCTATTTTGTTAACAATTGAATCTTTTAGATCAGTTTCATTTTCAGGTAAGTCTGCTGCATTACCATAACCTTTTGGCATATACACTCCAAGAATTGAATCGTGAGAGTGATAATCACTTTTCCATTTGAAGGGTACAGTAATTATTTCAGGACCAACTCCCCTCCAGATAACAGCTGCTTTGAACGAAGTAAGATTTGAAAGGATTTGAGGAATGGCTCTTGTATGTCCAAACTGGTCTGGAAGATATCCAATCTGCATTAATGGAATATTTAATTCCTTAGCTAAATCAAAACTTATTTCTAAATTACGAATGAAACTTTCTTGCCCTATCAACCACTCGTCAGGAAGTAAATACCACGGACCAAGAGCAATTTTACCTTCTCTAATTAAGGCTAGAAGTTCATCTTTTTTCTCAGGACGAATTTCAAAATAATCTTCTAAAACTATCGTTTGACCATCAAGCATGAAAAAATAGTCTTTCTTCTTTGTAGTTTCGAGTAACTCATCAATAAGTTTTACTAGCATAACTCTGAAATTCTGAAATGGGAGATACCATTCACGATCCCAATGTGTATGAGGAACAATAAAAACTTCGCTTTTCTCTTTTTTCATCTCAATTACCTAACTTCTAAAGTTGATTATATGTATTAGTATATCTTTTTTTTGCTGACTCTACCAATTCTTGATAGAAGTTAATAAATAGAGAATTTTCTTATTTATTGAGAAGTTCTTTCGCACTTTCAATGAGTTTTTTTGCTGAAGCTGATCCTATACCTTTTATTGGTGTAAGCTCTTCGATTTTTGCAAGTGCCAGTTGACTCGCATCCTTGAAACCTGCTTTCCTAAGTTCTACAGCTTTTTGTCCAACTCCTTTTACTTTCTCAATTGGAAAACATGCAATCTTAGCTTCTGTTTTATCTTCTTTAGCTGGAACTGTTTTAATTTTGGAATATTCAATAATTCCTTTTATTCTTCCTAGATGTTCAGTCCTAATACTCTTATCCTTCTTACTGAGATCTGTAATGGTTTTTAGAATATCTTCACTTCGATTAATCATTTGAATAAATTCTTTTTGTTCTTTATTTGAAGCATCATAAAGCATTCCTAACCCTTTAATTGCATCTAAAAAGGTGATAGTCGAATCAATAACAAGAAGTGGATGAGAAATTGAAATGCTTTTTCTAAAGGCTGTTTTAGAGAGAAGAAAACTTTTTTCATAATCTCCTACCTTAATCATAATCTGACAATTTAGCAACATAGCAGCTAATTTTTCAATCTCATTTAGCTCAACACCTTTTTCCAACAAATTAAGCTGGTTCATTGCTTCAATATGATCCCCTTTCTCAAGCAAATCCTCCGCTTGTCTCAATCCATCAAGATATACTCTAAACATAATCAATCGTCACCTATAGAGAAATATGACTTTCTTTACCAAGAATGTTATGGTAAGGTAAGTTTTAATGACTAATAAATTTTCTTGAAGTATTAATTGAGATCAATTACTATTTTATATTGGAATGAATGTTGTTTCAATAATTTCTTCAAAATATCACAATCACTTTACTTACTATTTTTTGAAGTTTAGATTATGAGTTGAAAAAGAAGAAAAAGAAAGAAAAATCTCTATTCAATATCATTGAGATCTTTCGTAGGTGGTTTAAGTTTCCTCGGCCACCAATTCCATTTAGAGGCTAAGCTCATAATTGCTGGAACTAAAATAGTTCTAATAATGAAAGTATCAACAAGAACTGCTAATGCTAATATAAATCCAAATTCATTTAGAATCATTACGCTGCTGAAAATCATTCCACTAAATGCAATCGCCATAATTACACCAGCCATACTTATGATTCCACCTGTTCTGTACAATCCTTTAATAACAGATGCTCTTTCAGTATAACCATTGTTTCGATATTCTGACACTCTAGATAAGAGGAAGATGTCATAGTCCAAACCTAATCCTATCAGAATTGAAAATGACATTACAGGTGTTGCCCAGTAGAGGTGGTTGATGTCTTGTAAAACAGGAATAATGCCATCAAATATTCCTACATCAAAGATTAATGCCGTTAAACCATATATCCAAGAAAGTGTTAATCCTATTGTTATTATCAGACGAAGTGGTATAAAGACAGATTTAAACATTAATGCTATTATAACGTAAACTATAACTACAATAATTCCAATCATCAAGGGAAACATTTTATAAACTAAATCTACTGAATCAACAATTTCAGTACTTGATCCTGCAAGATGGAATTTAAAACCAGAAGAATCTTCATAATCAGTCATAATTTCTCTTGTAGCTTTTATCCAATCTTCTACATAACTTCCAAATGGGTCGAAACTTGGTTGTACATCAATCATAACGGTGGAATTGTCTCCATTTGTATATCTATTAAAAATCATTTCTCTATACAAGATTGCATTTTCAGAGTAGTAAATTGTATCATTTACATTATTTATGAAAGGATATGCTGCGAAGAAAGGAATAGAGAATCCTTGTCCCCACGAAATCGTGATGAAAGATTGTTCTGTGATATCCGTTTGATTAGCTATATCTCTGATTAACGTTTGAGTTAGAGTAAAGAATGCAGGATTAATGATTCCATCAGTTTGATTTGTTTCTATAAGAATGTACATGGGAGCAAGAACACCAGGTTGAAATTCATCTTTGAGAATATCGAATGCAATAGTAGATTCAGCTTGTCTAGGAAGGATATGCACATCACCTATAGATGTACTCATTTTTAACATCTGAATTGACATGGGTATGGCTATGATTAGAGTTACTACAATTATTGGTATAGAATATTTTGTTGCAAACTTACCTATTTTGAACCAAATACTTTTCATTTGATTCTGAAGTTCTCTTTCTTTTCGTTCTTCTTCTGTCTTAGGTTTTTCTTCTTGTTTTTTCTTCAGCAATCTAAATCTAGAAAAGAAGTTACCAAACTGTAACAGTAATGCTGGTACTAGTGTAAGATTGATTAACAAAGTAGTCAATATACAAACTGCTGCCCCTAACCCAATTGTCGCTAAAAGCCCTATTGGAAAGAATACAAGTCCCATGAAGCAAATTGCTAAAGTAATTCCTGAAACACCAATTGTGTGACCAGCATGCTCTAGCATCAATGAAACAGCTGAGAAATTCTCTCTACCTCTGATTAATTCTTCTTTATAACGTGAGAGTAAGAAAAGAGCATAATCTATTGACAATGCTATTACAAGCGACATCATCACGCTTGGTACAAAACTAAACACAGGCATTGCTTTTGCAATAGGATACATTAAGAAGAATGATGTTCCCATTGAAAATGCAACACTTATAATAGGAATAATCATTAATTTGAAACTTTTCAACACCAGTGCTAAAACAATAAGAGCTATAGGGAGTACAATAGAATCCATCACTATAATGTCTCTTTCTGAAGCTTCTTTCATGTCTTCAAATAGAATATGTGATCCAGTAAGCAGAATAGTATAACCTTCAGGTTCTAGTTCATCTATTGTTAAATCCAAAAAATCAATCAAATCATTTAATTCATCTTCAGAAACTGTGTTGACATTGATTTCAATTATCATAGTATTATTTGAATCACTAACATATCCCATAGCTGCATCTCCCAAACCTCCACCTACTAAGAAATAATAACCATTAAGACTTACTATCAAATCTGCGTATTCGGAAAGTCTAAGAGAAGTGTTAAAGCTATTACTGAAATCCTCGATATCTGTATTGAGAACAGTACCATTTGGATTCTGAATTACTAAAACAATAGTTGTTTCTGTATCTATATCAGGAAATTCTGCCTTGAGAATGGTATTTGCAATGAAAGAAGGAGTGTCTTCTGGGACATTAAAATCAGAACTAGTCTCAGAAATAAATTTTGGAGCTAGCCACACACTAAAGCCAATAAGAATAACCCAAGCAATAATAATGAATAATTTATATTTCTTAAGGAAGTTAGAATATTTTTCAACGAATTTCATATGAACCCCATATTAAATCATGCTGTTTCTTGATAAGAAACCGTTTTAAGGCTTCTTATCCTTCTAAAGGAAAAGGAATGTTTCATAAATAAATTTATAAAATGAAGAATTCCAAAACGAATTTTTTAAAAGATTTTTAGTAATTCTTACTTGAATTAAACAATCATTATTAATAGAATGATTTATAAGAATTTCAAATTTTGAATAACTATCCACTTAATTAGCTTTAAATTGGGGTAAAACTGAAAGGTTTTGAAGATGGCTCAAAAAGAGAAAACACCTATAAAACGGTACTCAAATTATGTGATTTATGGTTCAGTAATGTTTCTATTCATGGGTTTTATCAACCTTGCTGATCAATTAGTATGGTTTCTATCAGCTCGAAATCAATACATAGGTTATACTTTAATCAGCTTAACTTGTGTGAGTTTACTCCCAATTGCTTGGGGATTAAGAGAGATAACAGATATTTACTTCGTTGATCATATAACAAAAGCTGGACAACAAACAGCTAAATGGATTTACTTCTATGCTGGTTCAATTTTATTTGATATGCTCACATTTGGTTTTCCACTAACTGCAGGTTTTGTAGGATTGGCTCTTATATTCGGTAGAGTAATTGCTTATCTAAAAATAAACAAGCTTTTTGTGAAAATTAACCGCATATTTGGACTAAAAATCGGAAGTTTTTTCTATATTCTTTTTGCTTACTTTGCGATTATAATTTCAGTTCTTGGTGCATTATCTAGCTACGCAAATGATGTAACTTTTGAGATTTTTTTGAGATTTTTTGATGGTTCTATTGAATCTCTCTTAATGATAATTGTAGGAGTGAGACTAATAATAGACGTTACAAGAATCAAAAAATTTGTAGAAACTTCTAACATACAACCCTATTCAACAAAGAAAGCATTTTTGACAAGAGATAGATCAGAAGCACCTGTTCTGCAAACAACTAAAGCACATTTTCAATCTACTTCCCAAATTGAACGATTACAAGAGAAAACTCAAGCTAGAACAGCAAGAATAGAAAGGATGAAACCTAAAGCTAAAACTGTTAAAGTTGCTCAAGCTTCTAAACCAGACAAACCCAAAAAGGAAACAAAAACTGCTTTTACTATATGTCCTTATTGTCAAGAAAGAACTGACAGATATATTGACCACTGTATGAATTGTGGAGAGAAACAACCGAAATTCTCGAAAAGAAAGAGTGGGTCTCAAAAAGAAACTATTGCTCTTTCTGCTAGAAGGATTTTATCTCCAAAGAAAGAGAAAATACTTCAACAAATAACAATCGCTACATTCCTAATTGCTTTCGTTACTTATGCGTTTATTTCAGGTGAATTAGCGCTAATTGTCTATGCGTGGGTTGTTATTGCTCTCTTTGCAACTTACTTAATCGTAAATTATATTATTCTATTTTTTGTAGGCAGAGGATTCGCAGTAACAACACTTCTAAGTGATATAGCATTTATGTTAATCATTATACCGATTTTGTCTACTATCTTATCATACTTTGCAGTACTAGCTCTATCTAAACTCACAGAAGCTGTTTTCCCATTTCAGATAATTCTTTGGATATTAAGTATCGGCATTTCTATATTAGCAATTTCACTGATTTTCAGATTTAAGGTCAAAGCTACTGATATGAATATTCGAGAGTACATCAAATACAGATTTGATTTTAAAGCAAGAGCTGAAGAACTTCAAAAGGAAAAACAAAGAGTGGAGAAAAAAAGAGCAGACTTTGATAGTCTTGACAGAATAGAAGAACATATGGCTAGACAGAGACAGGATAGTGTTATGGATTACGAGGATTTTGACTTCAAACAGAGATTGAAAGATTTAGGGAGCCCATTAACAAATGATGATGAAGAAGAGGACGAAATATAGATTTGTTTTCTCTTCAGTTTTTGCTAATTTAAACTCAAAAAAAACTAA
>JAUWJS010000104.1 GCA_030607575.1 Candidatus Heimdallarchaeota archaeon
AATTGTTATGAATGCTGTTTAGAAACAGAAATGCCTCTAGGAGAAAGAGACATAACAAGAATTGAAAAATTAGGATTCCAAATTGATGAGTTTCTAGTAGAAAAGGAAGGGTTTATGGTTTTAAGAAACATAGACAATCAATGTTTCTTTCTTAAAGAAAAAAGATGTTCTATCTATGAGGATAGACCAGAAGGATGTAGATATTATCCTTTGATTTACGACCTTGAAACAGATGAATTTGTTATTGACGATCTATGTATTCATTTTCATGATTTCAATCCAAGTATCTATCAACCACTTCATGAGCCGATAAGATATTTTATTTACATGCTTTTAAGTGAAAAAGAGATACGACTTGAAAAAACAAGAGAGGAAGAAAGAAAAAGAAAATAGAAGAGTTGAAAATATTCATAAATCTTCTATTTTATGCCATAATTCGATTAAATCTTTAGAACCACCAACAAAACCAGTTCTTTGATGTAGATAGTGCATTGATGTTAGTTTGTTTACGTCTAAGGGTTTTATATCCTTATACCTAATTTCGTGTCCATCAGCAGTTATGTAGAATCCTTCACCATTAACTTTAGACAGAATATAGAGATAGGGGACGATTTCATAACAGAACCTAAGTTTAGGAGCGAAATAACCAAAAACACCTGTCTTTTCAAAAACATTATTCATGTCTTGAACCATACAGCCACCATATCTGTTCTTTCCTTTAATATCTAATGCATCAACAAAGAGTTTCTGCTTTGCTGAATGATCATTATACTTCCCTCCAAGCCCGAACACAGGATTTTTACTGGGACTAATATCCAAAGTATCTCTAAAGACTCTAAACGACTCGCCATCATGAATAAATTGAATGAACCCCAAATCCGTCGCTAAATCAAATCGCAAGAATAGTGTGTAACTTACTGTCAAAGCAGCAACAGTATACCCTTTTTGATCAATTACGTTTACAATCCCCCCTGGACTTCGTGTTCTAATGATAGAAGAACCATCGATAAAATCACCTAGAACAATAAAATCACCTGTTCCTTCCATTATATTATTCTCATCTGTTTCTTCACCTAATAAGAGAGAGTAAAGATTATTGGGGATTCTTTGCATAAACAATTCATGTGCAGCAATATCTAGGCTTAGCTGTTCATCGCCAGACACGTTAATGATACCAGAATAATCACTTTCTCCTAGAAGAAAAGTTAGAATCTGTTTTGGTACATCCAAACTTATATTGATAATCTCTCTCAGTATTTCCCTAAGAGATTCAGGTTGAACTTCCTCAAGATATGATTCCAGTGTATGATATTTTATTATAGACATTTTTTCAGATCCTAGTATGTATTTGTTAGAAAGTTATCTAACATATATTTAAGGCAAAGAGATGCAGTATTTTCCATTTTCAAAGCTTTGATAAAATCACTCATATCTGATTCAGCTTTCACAATTATTGCTTGTTTGGTGTCCTCACTAATATTTTCAACTTCTTTAAAAAACTCTTTCCAAGCATATTTAGAATTCTTTGCGAATGTTTTATGTTCATCTACATCCGGTTTTCCATATTTATCTAACACCCAAGTACGTATTTTTGCTAATAGTTCAGGTTCATGTTTTTCGAGAATATCTTGTACTAGTCTTTGCCAAAAAGTACCTATGTTCCCTTTTGCTATACTTCCATGTGGAAAAGTTGATGCTATTACCTCAACTGGAGTTCCTGTTATTCCATGTTGTGCAATTCTTGTTCTTATTCCCGATTTCTTGAATTCATCTACTATCTCAACTGTTCTTTGAACATTAATACCTAGTTGTGGAACAACTTTGCCTTCTGCATCTACACTTACACCATGTGTGGATCCATTTGCTATTGCTAGATAATCTATTATGATATCATTCTTTATTAAGGATGAAACATAGTGGACTGCTTCTTCAACTGTTGTAAACTCTGTAATGCCAATTTCACCTACTTCTCCTTCAAGTCCATATGGTTTTTCACCCATTAGTTCTTTGAGAAACTCAAACAAGATAAGGCCTTTAGATAAAATATCACTTAATTGACCTTTTACAGTTTCTTCCTCTCCATTAAAGAGAAAAGAAGTATCAATAGCGTAACCAGTAAATCCTGCTTCAACTCGAGCTCTAATTTCTTTCAGTAAATCAGACATTTCTTCATCAGTACCTTTCTTTAAGGTTAAATGATCAGCATGCAATGAGTAGGCAAACCATTTCTCTTTTTCTGCTGCAGATTTACAGCGTTGAGCAAATTTCTCTGGAGTATAACCAGTGTATCCTCCACTGAGTGACATTTCACTTAAAGCTAGTTCAAATATCACAACAGATTTCGATTGCTTTGCAGCTCTCAATATTCCACTAATAACTTCCTCAGTAGCACGAGGATTTATTGCAGCAATAATAGTTTCTACTCCCTCAACACCCTTAGCTATATAGTTCAACGGCAAGGGATTCCGAGGTGTCTCAAAATAAGCGATAACTTCACTTTCAGAATTCATCTAACTACCCGTGGGACAATTGAATAAAGGGTATTAAGAATTTATTTGTGTATCATGAGCGGAAAATTATACATATTCAAAACAAATAGTAGAATTTTTTAAGCAGCCACTACATTATATTTACTAGAATCAAATGTCTCTGGGTAAAATTTACAAAATTATGTTTTTGCTGACCATATTACTTGGAATAGGTTTTCATAGTCCCTCAACTACAATTTTTGGAAAAGGTCCTAATGTTCAAGTAAATGATTTCACTATGATAACAAAACCTCAAACATTTTTGATACAAAGTGATCCAATTCATATTACCAATGATAGTGACTTTTCAGTCTTCCCAGGAAGTGGGACTAAAACAGACCCCTATAGATTAGAGAACTACAACATATCATCTGAAATTCAAAATTTCGGAATAAACATCAGCGATACAACTAAGTATTTTATTATTCAGAACTGCTTCATTAAAGTTAAACAAGTAGGGATATGGATATCGTGGATTGCTCATGGTACAGCAGAAATAAGAAATAATACATGCATTGAACATGATACCTATGGTATAGACCTCTGGGATGCACCTGGAACGTTAATAGATAATAATTCTCTTACTTCAAATAATTTAAACGGGATAAATTGTATAGACTCAGATGATGTAACTATTTCGAATAATATACTTTCTCTAAACAAAGAAAATGGTGTTTCTATCCGATTTTGTGATGATATTACTATCTCCAATAATCTTTGTGAAAAAAACCAAGTTGGAATAGAAGTGTATTTTAGCCGTACTCCAATCGTAGTACAGAATTATTGTTTTGATAACAAAAAATCAGGTATTTATCTTTGGGAGATTAATACCGGAGACATTAAACGAAATCAACTTTATGGAAATTTAGGTCCAGCCTTTCACTTTAAGGATTCAGAAGTTGTTCAGCTCAAAGAAAATGATGTAAAAAACAACACGATAGGATTCTACTTGGATGAATCACATTATTTTGAAATCTATAATAACAGCATTTCAAGTAATAAAAATAAAGGAATCTACTTATTTAACTCAAATGAATGTAAGATAACATACAATTTTATAGAATTTAACACAGGATATGGTGTAACGCTAAATTACTCGTCAAGTAATTTGATTCACCACAATAATTTTATTCAAAATAATCTTGGTGGATTAAGCCAAGCATATTCAAAAAATGGAATTAATAATTTCTGGTATGAGGGTGAAATAGAAAAGGGTAATTTCTGGGACGAGTGGTTGGGAACTGGTGATTATTCTATAGAAGGGTTCTGGGGAGAATTTGATTTGTACCCACTAGAAGAGCCTGTAAAAATACCACGAGTTGAAATAGAAAAACAAAATTGGTATTTTTATATACTGGTCACTATATTTCCATTAGTTGGTTTAGGAGTTCTGATCTATATTATTTCATTTTTCAGTAAAAAACGGAGAGTTGGGTTCGCTCGTTACTCAAAGAAAACAACAGACTATATCAATTTCAAAAGAAAAATTGCTTATAGCAAAGAAGTTGGGGTCGGACTATTTCGATTTGGAATGAAAGGAGGAGAAGTTGTCAAAGCAGATTTGGAATCCTTTGACATAAACTTGGATGAGTTCATAGGTTTCTGCTATGTTACAGTTGGTCAAGGTCAAAGATATGAAACTGGTGTTTATGGACCACTTCCAGCACCTTCAATCATTAGCCATAGTATGATAATTTTTACATTCTGGGGCAAAGATGATCTGCAATCAGATCTGCGATTTGAAGGAAAACAATACTATTTAGTATCTGTGATTTTTCCAGAAAATAAAACAGAACACTTGATAAAAAATGATGTTATGAATAAGAAATTTCACACCTACATCAAGAAATTCAAGTATCCAAATAGGATGTCATCAGAGGATTTGAATTTCTTTAGAGAGATAGTGTTTGTCTAACAAACAGAACCCATGAGTTAGGGGATTATTCTTATAGACTTGCAAAAAGCGTGGTTCAATACTGTTTTTTGAAAATCCACATACTTTATATTTTAGAATATTTTCGTTGTATTAGGTTAAGTTTCAAAGCAAGTGATTTTATGAAATATAGAAAAGTTGGAAAATCAGGATTAAAAGTTAGTGAAATTTCCTTAGGTTCATGGTTAACATATGGTGGATCAGTAGAAGATGAAATAGCAAAAAAATGTATGACTGCTGCAATTGAAAATGGTATCAATTTTATAGATTCAGCTGAAATTTATGCAAAGGGAGGAGCAGAAATGGTAATAGCTGATTTTCTAGCTGAAGAGACTTTCAATAGAAGCGATCTAGTTATTTCTAGTAAAGTCTTCTGGGCAATGAACGATTATGATGTTAATGGGTGGGGATTAAGTCGTAAACATATCTTGAATGCAATCGAAGGTACTCTTGAAAGATTGAATATGGATTACATTGACATTTACTTCATGCACAGATATGATTACATGACACCTCTAAGAGAAACTGTAGAAATTCTAGATGACTTGATAAGAGATGGTAAAGTCAGATACTGGGGGACATCGGTATGGACTGCTGCACAATTAGAAAGAGCAAACGCAATAGCTAAAGATATCAGAGCACATAAACCTATTGTTGAACAGCCTTTATACAATATGTTGGTAAGACACATCGAAATGGAAATCATGTCTGTTGCCAAAACTCATGGAATGGGATTCACAGTTTGGTCTCCTCTAGCTCAAGGTCTATTAACAGGAAAATATAATGATGGTATTCCAGAAGGTAGCAGAGCTGATAAATCAGAATTTCTGAAAAAAAATCTTACTGGAGAGACAATTGAAAAAGTGAAAAAACTTGGTGAAATTGCTTCATCGCTAGATATATCTATTGGGCAATTAGCTCTCGCCTGGATTCTACGAAGACCAGAAATCTCTTCAGCTATAATTGGAGCTACTAAACCAGAACATGTAATTGAAAATGTGAAAGCTTCAGATGTAGAACTATCTAAGGATATACTTGCTCAGATAGAAGAAATATTGGATAATGAACCTGAATGGCCTTTAACATATAAGCCAAATTATTACTATAAGGATAAAATGAGATAATTAATCTCTCCTTTTTTTCTCAAAACTCTTTTATAATCTCCTTAATCTAAAGATTCATTGACTGGTGAATAGAATGGCTCTTTTATTTGGGAACAGACCTTTTGAATTTTTTGACTTCTTCTCTTTATTTCAGGATGGACAATTTGATATGTCTAAACTTAACTATGTCCAAATTGTGGAAAAAAATATTGACTCTGGTTTCAAACATATTGAGATAACTGGAGATCTTATTTATATCCTACCAGGAATCTTATCCCCTGAAACAATATCTCGGTTAATAGAGTTAAAACAAGAAAAGAGCATTTCCTATTCCGTTCATTTACCATTGTGGGCAATAGAACCAGCAGCATTTTCTCCACATATTAGAAAGGCATCAGTTGATAGTTTTGTAGATGTTATTGAGATAACAAAGGCTTTAGATCCTCTATGCTGGGTTTTACATCCTACTGGAGCTTTAACAGTTGAATTCATGAATATGAGCCTTCCAGAATTTGCAGAAGGAATGATGATGCAACAATTCACTTCTTATGCTACAAATACCATAAAGGAAACTCTAGAACGGACAAATATTCCATCAAGAAAACTTGCGGTGGAAAACATAGAATACCCATTTGACCTCATGTATCCAGTCATTCAACAGATAGATTTGAGTATCTGTTTTGATACAGGCCATTTATTAGCTGGATTTTCAGGTCAAATTTCCATTATGGAATTCATAGACAAATATTATGATAGAATAATTGAACTTCATTTACACGATGGAAAGTTCCCCAGAATTGATCATAAACCTCTTGGGGAATATGATCTTCCTGTAAGAGAATTACTACTGAAGCTTCTTGAAAAGAACTTTGCTGGACCACTAATATATGAACTTAATTTGCAGGAAGCCATTCAGTCAATGGATTATATTAAAAACAATATTCCTGAAGCATTGATTTAGTATGTTCTAAAATCTAACAAATGTAAAAACTTATTTGGTTCATATATTATGGATAATTATGGCACTTGTGAATTCCACAGAATTAAATGTTGGTTATGATAAATTCAAAGAAGTAGAAAAAGCTACCAGAGAAATTTTAGCAGAATATGGATTTGGAATTTTAACTGAAATTGATGCACAAGAAACTTTAAAGAGTAAAATTGATGCAGATATTCGTCCTTATAAGATCTTAGGAGCGTGTAATCCCCCTTTTGCCCATAAAGCAATAGTTCTAGTACCTGAAATTGGTGCTCTACTTCCCTGCAATGTTATAATATATGAAAACGAGAATGGAAAAATCGTTGTCTCAGCAATGAATCCGAAAGAAGCTATGAGTATAGTTAAGGTAGAAAAACTTAATGAAATTGCAGATGAAGTCAACGAGATTATGAAAGATGTGATAAAAGAGATTGAAAGGAAATTCTCTTAAATGTCTATTTTTCTCCTAAAAGGAAAATTCGAAATGGATGAACTCCAGGTTTCATTATCTCAGCGTCTACAACAGGATCATTTTTTACGAAATCTTCTGCTTCCTTTAGACTATTTGCAGTAAATACTGTTAAACCAAATTGGCCTTCAGCTAGAATTGGACCTGCAAGTAGAAGTTGTTTGTTATCAAATTTACTTTTCAAATGCTCAAAATGCATTTCCATAATTTTGCTTTCTTCTTCAGTCATATCATTAATGAATGTTGATCGTCCAGTTATTGTTCCCATATAGATTTTAGTTTCATTATCATATATTGATTCAATATCAAGAAATTCCTCTTCCAGTACTTCTGGAACCTCTTCTTCAGTAACGAATGAGGCTTTAAATTTGTAAAGGAAAACAGTGAGCAAATGATTGTAGACATATGGATCATTTTTGATGATTCCTTTAACTTCCTCTTCACTTTCAGTTTGAATTACAGCAAACTCGTAGAAGTTATCAAGGGATGTACCTGCAAAAATCAATTTCTTCTCCTTCTTTAAGTTCTTTAGAAATTTCCAATGTTTAATGATTATATCACTATAATCGTAAAATGATTCAGACAACTTCTTATTAGACAAATCGTAAAGAAAGATATAGACATTTTCCTGTACCATATGAGCTAACAGTTTACAACTAGATTTAATATCTTTTTGAAAAGTAATGAAAAAGAGAAAAATAAAAAATAGAAGTTAAAATTTGTCTGTATTTTCTTTTGCCCATTCATCTGGATCATATTTCGGAGGCATACATCTTAGAGGTTTATCTTCATAATATCCAAGTTCATATCTAGCCTGGATAATTTTTTGAATTTCATTGCTTCCCTCATATATTGTTGCTCCACGTACATTTCTGTAATATCGTGCAACAGGATAATCATCTGAAAAACCATAAGCTCCATGAATTTGAATAGCTCTGTCTGCACATCTTACAGCTGCATTTGTGGCATACCATTTAGCTAAAGCTGTTTCTCTAGTATTTACTCTTCCTAAGTTCTTTGTCCATCCAGCTTTCCATGTTAATAGCTCAGCAGCTTCAATGTCGGAAACACTTTCAGCTATCATACCCTGAATAAATTGATGATGACCGATTTTTTTACCGAAAGTTTCACGCTCATTAGCATATTCAACCGCTGCTTCCAGCGAAGCTTTTGCTCCACCAACTGCACCACCAGCAACAGTATATCGTCCCCAATCAAGTGCAGCCATGGCAACTTTGAAACCTTCATCAGGTAAACCAAGCAAGTTTTCTTTTGGAACAGGAGTATTTTCAAAATTTACCCATCCTGTTTCACCAGCTTTTACTCCCATTTTATGATGAAGATTCCCTGAGGTTACTCCCCCAAAATCACGCTCAACTATGAAAGCTCTCATACCCTTATGCCGAACATCTATTTCATAAGCAAAAACAAGGAAAATATCAGAAGATTCAGTGTAGCTTATCCACATTTTTTCTCCATTAACAATCCACTCATCACCTTCAAGACGACAAGTAGCTTTCAATCCTGCAGGATCACTTCCAGCAGCTGGTTCGGTTAAACCATATGTGCTCATCTTCTCTCCTGAGGTTAAGATTGGTAGGTATTGTTTCTTTTGTTCCATATTACCCCATTGCCATATTGTGGAACAGACTAATCCATTGT
>JAUWJS010000140.1 GCA_030607575.1 Candidatus Heimdallarchaeota archaeon
ATTCATTCTTAATTCCTTTCGTAGTTCTTGCTTTAGCTTCACGAGCTCAGGATTTTGAAAAAAAATGGGTAGGGTTAGGGCTTTTTGTAGTATTTATGGGATGGATTTCATTACTTAGTATTTGGATCATAGTTAAAGTCAAATGGTTACACACTTTCTATACTATCCTTATGATGCTAACCATGGTTGTCACTTTTGATATCCCCCTACACACAGCTTTTTACAGAAAAACGAATTACAAAGATCTTTTTGACTATCTTAAAATCCAACTAAAAGAAATAAAGGAAACTAGATTTAAGAAAAAGGAAAAGAGAAAAGAAAAGAGAAAATCTAAATACAAGTAGATTTTTTAACGAGCCTTGCCCATTTTTCATCGATGGTATCTTGAATTTCAATCAATTTGTTCTTCCATTCTGGTTTGAATAAATGTCGGAATCTTCCTTGAGGTTTTAAGAAATCTTCAATAGGTAATTTTCTATCTGGATTTTTAGCTAATCTAGAAGAAATGCCGGTTAAAACCCATTCTTCCTTATATGTGTAAAACAATGGAAAGAAACAGGTTTTCACAGCTAATTTTGCAATTTCCATAGAAATATCTGGTGCATACCTTTGCCCTAGATTGCACGGTGAATCTACTAACATAAATGCAGGACCGTCATGTTTAAGGCCTGCTTGAACTTTAGCCATAAGATCTCTAGGATAAGCTGGACTTGCAGTAAAAGTGGGTATGTCATGTGAAGCCATGATTTCAGCGAGAGGTTTTTGCCACACTATCTTACCAGGGATAACAGATCCAGGTGGACTAGTTGTGGTTGCAGCTCCTTGAGGAGTACCACTAGAACGTTGAATTCCTGTGTTATGGACAACTATACCATCAGCTATGAAATTATGTTCACCCTCAATTCTAAAGTCAATTGTTGGTTCTTCCTTAACAAATTCAATTGAAACTATTTTCTCAGAACTAAAATCATTATTATCTGCTAAGAAATCTCTTTGTTTTGTCTGTGCTGGATATTTATCTACATTTGAACCTTTCTTCATACTAAAACAAATATATCCGAAAGTACTATCTTCTAATAATTGTCTATAAACAACAAAAGTCCCTTTTTTCTTAGTTTGCTGGTGTATTTTACCAACACGATAGTTCATGGTTTGTAATAGAAGTCTAAGAGTTTTAAGAAGTTCAAAACTTGCAGATACATATCTGTTGCTTCTACCGATAATATATCCATCAGATTGCATTAAACCCTTAACAAAAGCTTCTTTCTCTTCTTGAGGTAAAGTGAAAATCCAAGATGGAACTTTCTTATTTTTAGCTCCTTGGCCAAAATCTAGAGATTCAATGAAACGAGTAATATTTACAGAATAGAGGTAGACATCATTTTTACTAATTGTACTTGGTTCGAGATTAAACAGTTTTTTTGATAAGGATACTAATTTTGCGCGAGCATCAGAATTTTCAGGAAGTGAAAAACCAGTTTCAGCTTTGTGTGTTCTAATCCAGCCATCACCTAAGAACAATCCCAAGAATTCCATAAGATCAGAACTACTTTTTTCAGGAAGCTTAATTTCATTAATCTTATGAACCTTATAATCACCTTTTTTGGATATTTCTATTTCTTCAAATGTAAAACTCTGACCGATATTTAGATTCTTTAAAACTATTATTTCATCCCCTGGTTTTAACTCATCAAGTGTTTTCCATACTAAAGTATTTTCTTCTTTATTTCTGCTTCGTTGAACTGTTAGATAGGGGTGATTCATTGTAGTTTTAATGGAATGATGAAGTGTTTTCAATTCATAAATTTCTTTTATTCCGTTATTGAAAATTCCACTACATTCTTTCAAAACTAGCTCTCTAGTCTCTTGATTAAAGGCATAAACTTCTTCTCCTAGTTTAACATCTAGTACTCTTTTAAGTCCATTTTTTGTCAAGATATGAGTATCTAAGCTTAAACAATTCATGTATGCGCCATTATTATAACATACATAGAGAAAGTCGTGACCCCGTTCTATTGCTCCAGATAGGCTCTGTAGCCCAATGTCATATGTTCCACCATCTCCTCCGAATACAATCATGTTAACATTGCGTTCTCTCATTAATCCTTTTCTTTGCATTGCCTTCATAGCTTCTATTGCTCCAGAAGCTGTTGCTGCGGCATTTTCGAATGCATTATGTAACCAAGGTGCGTCCCAAGCTGTATATGGATAAACTGTGGAAGCTACTTCTAGACATCCTGTTGCATTTACAAACATGTATGGATCCCCCAAAGCTTTAGCAGCTAAGGTTACTTGTCTTGCCATTGCTCCTGCTCCACATCCTGCACATAATCTGTGTCCAGATGTGAATACTTCACCTAGCTTTGACCACTCTTGTAAATCTTTTACAGATACTTTTGGTAAAACTATCGACATCTTTTCATCACTTCCTATATCCTACCCAGTCAGTTGTTGAAGTCATTCCAATAGCATTGTAATCTTTTGACTTTTCGTAAACTTCTTCAATTTCTGGTAGAGTCAGAACTCTTCCCCCTAGTCCATTTATGTATCCATGGAGGGATGGAACATTTTCTTGTCCATACAACGCTGATGCAATATCAGTTTGAACTATAGTCCCTGGTGACCCAAATGTTGCTGATCTATCTAATATAGTTGCAGCTTTTATTCCACTTAATACCTGTAATATATCTAAAGATGGAAATGGTCTGAATAACCTAATTTTGAGAGCCCCTACTTTTTCTCCTTTTGCCCTTAAACGATCAACAACAGCTTTAGCATTACCTGCTGTAGCTCCATATGAAACAAAAGCATACTCTGCATCTTCCAGTTTGTATTTTTCTAATATTTCCATTTTCCTTCCTGACATTTCACTAAACTCTTGCATAGCATCCTTGGTAACTTTGTAGGCGTTTTGCATTGCTTCTTCTTGTTGCCTTTTTATTTCCATATAATAATCTTGTAAAACTAATGACCCAAAGGTTTTATTTTCATCAGGACAAAATCTATCTCTTACTATTCTTGAAGCTGGAATAAAGTCTTCTACTTGTTGTTTACTAAGAGTTTCAACTCTTTCTAATGCGTGTGTAACAATGAAACCCTCAATACCAAACATAGCAGGTAACATAACATCAGGGTGTTCTGCTATTTTGAATGAGAGGATCGTTTCGTCATATGCTTCTTGAGCTGATTCACCAAACAGAGAAACCCACGAAGCATCTCTACAAACGAGTTGATCTGTGCACTCACCATGTATGTTTATGGGTGCTGAAAAAGCTCTATTCGCTACAGCTAGAACTATCGGACATCTCATTCCTGACGCAACATACAAAATTTCATACATCAGAGCAAGACCTGCTGATGCAGTTGCTGTAAACACTCTTGCACCTGTTAATGAGGCCCCTACACACGCTGACATCGCACTATGTTCTGATTCAACTGATATGAAACTTGTATCTACCTCACCATTATTAACAAAATCACTATATCTCTCGACAATAATTGTCTGCGGAGTTATGGGATAGGCTGCTACAACATCAGGATTTACAAGTTTAACTGCATGAGCTACAGCTTCATCTCCAGTCATCCCTACTACTTGTCTTACTCCACTCATCTTGTAACCCTCCTCATTTCGATAGCATCAGCTGGACAATGTTTACTACAAATTCCGCAGCCTTTACAGAAAGCCATGTCACATTCAGCTTTTAAATCATCATCCATAATTATTGCTGCATCTGGGCAATAGTAGTAACAATTCATACAGCTAATACACTTTTCTTTATCTATGATGGCTTTAAATGCAGACCAATCTCCAGTCTTATACCCATAAGCTGTATGGTAAGGAACTGTTCCCCCTATTGGGAGTTGGGATGATCCCCATTTTTCTTTAGTCCATCTAGAAAATTCATCCGGAGCTTCTTTTGTCATCATTCCACCTCTTTGAATGCTCGATTAATAGCAACAACATTTTTCTCCCCCAAAACGCCTTTAAATCTGTTTAGAGTAACTTTTGTTAAGCTCTCTACTTTCACTAATTTTGTAACTTTGATTAACGCTCCTAGCATTACTAAATTAGGAACATTTCTCCCGATTTCCTCTGTTGCAATTATTGATCCTGCTACCTTGTAGATATTTGCATGAACACCCTCAAAATATTGAACAAGTGAATCTTTTTCCCCATCATAATTCACTACAATTGTCCCTCCATCTCTTAATCCTTCGCTAACAGGAACATAATCTAATAATGTTGGATCTATGACAACCACAATATGAGGTTCATAGACTTCAGTTTTTTCGTAAAAAGGTTCTGGTGAAATTCGAGCATAAGATGTTACTGGAGCTCCAGCTCTTTCTGGACCAAAATTTGGAAAAGCATGCACATATTGTCCTTCTAAGATAGCTGCTTCAGCTAGTAATCTGGATGCAGTAACTGCTCCTTGTCCACCTCGACCATTAATTCTTACATCAGTGATTTCAGCCAAAATTTTCACCTTTTAAACAAGAATATATCTTCTATACTGGACGAAAAATACGTATAAATTAAAGTTTCTGATATGTATCCATCCAGTCAGTTTCATAAAACACCCATTGCGTTGACATTTATATAAAGACTGTTTTGTTTTACAGACAAATAATAACAATAATTAAGCAAAAATAAATCCATAAAACTGGAAGCTAAAAATCTTACTAATAATCAATTGGATGTTAAAATCACTCTTCTGCTTCAATAGATTTTTCAATCATCATATCAGTAAGGCGATAATATATATCATTGATATTTTGACCAGATTTAGCAGAGACTTCAAAATAGGGTATTTCATGTAATTCATAAAACGCTCTTTTCTTCTCAGCATATTCTAAAGCATCTTCTTTGCTAACTTGACGTTCTTCTTCAATATCTGCTTTATTACCTATCAAAATAGCAGGAATGACCTCTTCGCAATTTGAATACACTTCTTCAAACCATTTATCGAGATTTTCAAAAGATTCTTTGCTTGCAATGTCAAAAACAACTAAAACTCCATAACTCCCCTTATAGTAGAGTGGTCTAACATATGAAAATCGATCATGACTTCCAGTATCCCATGTTTGCAATTTTACTTGTTTTCCTTGGACCTCAATATCTTTTACAGAAAATTCTACACCAATTGTTGGTAAATATCTTTCTCTAAAAGTTCCTGTGGCAAACCTTAGTGTAATCGAAGTTTTTCCCACTCCTGGAGATCCGACAATTATTGTCTTGAACAGATAGTCAAATATTACTGTCATCTCTGAATTAACACATCGAAGTTCTTACTTAAATCTACCGAAAGTTGTAGCTAGTAGTTTTTTTACAAAAGGTACTTATTAGCCCGAATAGTAGTGTTCTTGTGAGTTTAATCATTATTTTCGGTCCCCCAGCTTAAGGAAAAAGGACTGTAGGAAGAAAACTAGCAGAGTTAACTGGTTTTAAGCTTCTCCATAATCACATCTCTATTGAACTATTCCTTCAATTCTTTGAATTTGATTCTCCTCACTTTTCCAGATTAAATAGTGAATTTCGACGGAGAATAATGGAAGAAGTTGCTTTGAGTAATTTACCTGGACTAATTTTTACTTACGTTTGGGCTGTGGATGATGAAAAGGATAAAGCAGTTGTTGACAAATACTGCGACATTTTTAGAGAACAAGGAAGAGAGATTTATTTTGTAGAGCTGTTCTGTGAATTAGAGGAAAGGTTGCGAAGAAATAGAACTATA
>JAUWJS010000138.1 GCA_030607575.1 Candidatus Heimdallarchaeota archaeon
CAAATTCCTGGAGTTTGCACCCAACACTTAAAACAACCTAAACAAGGTTTAATCTCTTTATCACGCAGAATGATTGATTCTCCTTGAAGTCCTTTATTATGAAGTTCTTCAGAAATACGATTATTGATCTTTTGTAGGAAGGAATCATTTTCATGCATTCCATTCAAAATTAGATAATCCATGAACAACAAAATAAATGTTTTATATTTATATATATGTAAATCTAATGCGTGAAACTCTTTTACTCAATAATTAAATATTCATAAGTTGATGTTTTACTTTTTACCTATTGGACAAACACTTACACATATTCCACAGATTGTTTCTCCAACTCTTTTCTCTTGTATGTCTAGATATTCTTTGCATTTGTAAGCATCAAGCAATTCTTTACGTTTCATTCCAAAGGTCCACAGTTTTCCTTTTATTGCTCCCACAGGACATGCCTGAACACAGGCAGTACAATCTTCACATTCACTTGTTGTTTGTGGTTCATCTACATCAAGAGGTGCATTAGTAAGAACTGTAGCGAATCTAACCCTCGAACCATACTCATGGGAAACCAGTAGAGCACTTCTCCCAATCCAACCTAAACCACTCAGAATAGCAGCTGTTTTATGCGGAAATATCGCAGCAAGTTTCTTTTGATCATATCTCTTAGAAGCAGGAATTGCTAGGGTAACAAAACCCTTCTCTCTAATTCTTTCAGATAAAAATTCGGTTAAATAATCAAGTTCAGAATTTTTATCTCTGTAATGTTGAGCATACTCCTTTGTCGGACCTTCCGATATACTATCGATGATTTCATCAGAAAGCTGAACTCCTATGGACACAGCTCTGGGATACTTTTTCAGCTCTTTTCGAGTAAATCCAAAAGTTTTCTTCAGAAGGCTAGTATCTGCTATACCTGAAATTGCTGCTCCTCTAGTTTTCAAGCACTGATTTATTTCTTCTGATGTAATGAGTTCAGAAATCATTCTGTTAACCTAATTATATAATTCTCAAATTATTTTGATTTAACTGTTTTAAAAGCTCTTCGTGAATGGAACTAAATTCAGATACAGTCACCTTTAGCCAATATATTATTAAAGAAGAGTAACATATTAATAAAAGATAAAGTGGTTTCAATGACCTTAATCAATGAAAAAGTAGTTATGGATTTCTATCTGGAACTAATTGATAAGGATGAAATAAAATTCTTAGTTGGAAAAGAAGAAAAAAAGGAAATAGTCAAAGAGAAAATCAATTTATTAAAGAAAAGCGAAGAAATTCATGACAAAATACATAGTGCAAAAGAGTTGTGGAAGATTCTCTTTGAGTTTTCAATGGAATATATAGATCCCGATAAGCAAGGATACGATGAGCTTTTCAAATACTTTGATGAGTTTGTGAAATTTGAAGAACTGATTTTTGCTTCAGATTCTTTCTATAGAGATCATACCCTCCACTCCCTATGGGTTTATTTTCTAGGTGAATATCTACATAAGAAACCTGAATTTAGCTTTCTTTTCCAAAATCTTAACAGGCATCTAAAGGTTACAGCCTTCATAAATAGATACTATAGTGATTTAGAGGTACCAAATATCTTTGGTGAGCTTAATTTTCTCCTTTCAAGAGTTGCTGAAGTTATAGAATATGAAGACTCAGTAAGATGTGTGATAGCTTTAGCTCATGACTTAGGTTATCCACTAAAGAAAATTTCCAAAATTAACAAATCAATTCGAAATGTTCTTCCTTTTTTCTCAATCTCAAAATTTGGAGAATTTGATTTTCAATTTGAGAACGTTCAACAATTTTATATCGAAAATCTTCTAGAGATTCTTTCACTAAATATTAGCTTTGTCATTGAAATCAGTGATTTTACTTTTGAAGAAAGACAAATTGTTCAGGAAATGATAGACAAGATAAACAAAATTTCAACCTTCTTATTCAATCTTCAAGAGCCTAGTGAAGAAGAGTTTCTTGAATTGAGATTGCTTCTAGGCCAAGCTACTGAACAGCAAGAAGATATTTTAAGAAGAATCTATACTGTTAAAGGGTCTATGCAAAAGGATATGTCAGCAATTCTAAGATATTCTAATGATTTTGAGCATTATACTCATGGGATTATGAGTGCATATCTTTTGATGAAGACACTTAAAGCTTTTACAAATCTCCCAATTATCTATAGTAATCCTGAAAATATCGAACTAGATGGTCTGAATATAGCAGCTGTTAATTCGAAAATGATTATCCTCAAAGCAATGACTGACCATACTAGTCAAGGTTTTCAAATAAGAGACTTTACAAAAAATTCTGAGGTTTTAATTTTATTTGATGAAATGGAGGAATTTTCAAGAATATCTAGAGCTAATCAATATAGACAATATGTTAATGAATTCTGTAAAACAGATCTGAGTGCTAAAG
Organism: Candidatus Heimdallarchaeota archaeon; assembly: GCA_030607575.1. Classification (GTDB taxonomy): domain Archaea; phylum Asgardarchaeota; class Heimdallarchaeia; order Heimdallarchaeales; family Heimdallarchaeaceae; genus UBA460. The sequence continues at coordinate 2,404 of JAUWJS010000138.1, forward strand.
ATGGCGTCTTAAACATTGATTTCATTTTTGATGATGAAAACGTAGCAGATTTAGATCCTGAAATAACCTTCAGAGATAAATGTAAGAGGTTTACTACAGTTTTTGATGTTAGAAATCTTGCAGACCACATAAAAATACGATTTAGAAGCATAGGTAGATTACCTCAAAATAAAAACACTTACGAATTATTTATAGAAAAAGACAATGTAAGAATTTCAATAAATGGTGAAAAAAAAGAACTGACAGAATACTTGAAAACAAAAGAGATTTAAAGTAATATAATTAATATAATTGGGAAACTACATTATTTTTCATCTAAGCTCAAGAAAAAAGAACAGAGAGTGCTTAATTTATGGAAAAACAAACAGATTCTGATAACATCGAGGATATTTATAGAATTATTTTCGATAAGCTAAATGATAGTATAGTTGTATTTCCATTAGATGAAAATAATGAGATGTTAAATTTTGTTTATTCGAATCCAGCATCAACAAAATGGACTGGATTAACAAAAGAAGAAATTTTAAGTAGTAATCCTAAGCATCTTTTTGCTCCTCACCGTTTAGATGATGTAATAAAGAACATTGATACTATAGTTAATGAAGGATTTCTTACCCATGAAATGGAAATAACTCTCAGGGATGGTACATTCTTGCCTGTTGAACTTAGCTCCAGTCTTATAACAGTAGGAAATGAAAGGTTTATACTTACTAGTGGGAGAGAAATTGCTGAAAGAGTTGAATCACGTAAAGAGAGAGAAGAAAGAATGAAGGAAAAAACTCTACTTTTGGATATTCTTACTCACGACCTTCGTAACTATATTTCTGTTTTGTGGGGTTGTATTTCACATACTCTTGATGATGAAGATGTAACAATTGAAGAAATCAAAACTTCTGTTTATAGAGCAAAAGCTTCTCTAGCAAAAACAGATGCACTTCTAGATGACATCTCAGTTTTGATGAAAAAAGATATTGAATTTACTTATGAGCTAAGACCAGTTAATATTCTCAACAATATCCACAAATGTCAATCAAGTCTAGAAGATATGTATCCACTAAAGGAAATACAAATCAATACAGATAAGGTTAATCCTAAACAAAATGTTTTGGCAGATATGTTGTTTGAACAACTTATTTTCAATATTCTTTCAAATTCTGTAAAAAATACTCCAAGTCAAGCTGTTAGAATCGATGTAAGTACAGAAGAAAAACAAGATGGAAGGGTCATCATTTCCATTGCTGATTTTGGAAAAGGCATTACTCAAGATAAAAGAAGAAAAATCTTTGAAAGATATAGTGAATTCCGCAAAAAGGGTTCAGGTTCAGGTCTAGGTCTGTTTATTATCCAAACTTTAATTGAAAGATACAAAGGACAAGTATGGATTGAAAATACAATAAAAGGAGATTACACTAAGGGAACAACTTTCAAGCTTGAACTAAGAAAAACTGAAACTGAAATGTTTGAATTTGCCTGATTTCAGTTTCTTAGTTTTTATTTCGTAATCTTAGATTCATCTTTGTAGAGTTTTTGATAAGTAGCAGAGATTTTTCCTTCTTTTTGCAATTCTGCAATATATTTTTGTTCTTTCTGTAAATGAATTGCATTCAACTTCTTCTTCTTCTCGAACCATTCAGGACCATCCAATCTATACCACTTTAGAGCTAAAGCACTCAGAAGTAAGCAAATAGCAGGAATCAAAGTAAAACCTAGAATTATACCAAATTGAGCCTGAGAAGTTTGAGTTGCAATTTCATTATCAAATCCAAAAGCACTAATGGTTGCAAGAAAGATAGCGTTAGCGATCGAAATTGAAGGTTTAGTAACTAAAGCATTCATTCCAGCGTAAGTAGTTTCTCTTCTTTTTCCTGTTAGAAGCTCATCATTATCAATAACATCACTCATCAAGGGTCCATTAATGAGGGCAACAGGAGCAAACCCCACTCCTAAAAGAGCTAGTACAATCAAAGAAGGGATAGTGAATTTACCAAAAGCTAGCAATAGCAGAAATACAACACTAGAGGAAATTAATCCAACAATATACACTTTCTTTAATCCATATTTCTTCACATAATGATTTGCTACAACTGAAAAACCAAATATCATTATAAATACTAACACAAGCGGGAGAGATGCCATTAAACCAGAAAATCCTAGAACATAAGGAACGAAATAATAAATTGCCCCCGTTAAAGTTGTATATGCTAATATATAGAAAAAGTTACTAGCTTCTAAAACAAGAAACTCTCTATTTTTGACAGTTTCAACTATCGACTTGATGAAACCTAGAGGTTTTTCAGTTCTTGTGTATTCATTCTCTACTAAAAAGAAACTAGCAGCGAACATTATAGTTCCAGCTACTACTCCTACTATAATCATTGCAGGTTTGAAGAAAGGGTGAATTACTCCTGGAGTGTTATCTAACAAGATGAGAGGTATAACCATGGCTACTATCATTCCTATAGCACCCAGATATATTGAATAAACTGACAAATTAGATCTTCCTTGTTGAGTCAGAGTCATTTCTGCTGGTAGAGTATATGTGATTAAACCTATCATAGTAAAAAGAGAATCTACTAGAAACAATACAAAGAGCATGTTCCAGAATAAAGCCATCTGAGAGTTTCCCATAAAAGGATACCAACAGATAATGAACGTTAAAACATATATTGGTGCTCCATATCGTAAATAGGGGATTCTTCTTCCAATCTTAGTATTTGTGCGTTCCTGAAGTATTCCAAATAAAGGGTCATTTATTGCATTCCAAAAAGCAAATGCTAACCAGACTATCGCAACAAGTTCTTCACTAAGACCTAACTTAACATTATAGAAGAGAGTTATAGCTCCACCTATAGCTAATCCGCTCAACATTCCATTTGCAGAATTTGTAAAACCAAAAGCTAATTTGGATTTAAGTGGCAACCTCTCATCAATAAATTTTGTTTCAGATTTATCATTCGGTTCCATCAGAGAAAATAACTCCTTATTCTAAGTAAGTCAATAATAACTCTGAAAGAGATAAGTCAATCTTAAGTCTTTTTCCTTTTTTTGAAGAATCTAACTGTTTTTAGGAGTAAGTTTCTTTGATTTCTTCTGCTTCTTCTTCATAAAATGTCTCTTAATAAGCAGAACTACAGCTATGGCAAGTAAGTAACTAACAACCCAAACTGAAACATACGTTTTCTCTGAAATTAAGAGTACTGGATTATCAATTTCCTGATAAACTATAGGTTCGTCAGTTGTAACAGAAGTTACACCTAATGCCCAGAGTTGCTGAAATCTTGAAGCCATATTAACTGTCCAGACATTGATTGACACATTATTGTTATAATAATCTCTAAAAACTCTATTAGGTTTCTCATGAGCTGAATTAATCATATC
>JAUWJS010000137.1 GCA_030607575.1 Candidatus Heimdallarchaeota archaeon
TCAATGGATCAATAGATTTAGTGGAAGTTGTTCACAGTAATTTAACAGCAAGAAAGAAAATACTTCCTTATTACAGAAAAATCTTGAAAAAAGTGCAACCCCAATTGGTTCTTATTGTGTGTAGTTATGGAAAGGAAAATTTCATTGAAGTATGCAAAGAGAAGAGTATTCCTGTAGTTGAAATACAACATGAGGCCGTATCTAGATATCATGTAGGATATTCATTTGAAGAATACAGAGTTAAGAAAACTTTTCCAGATTATATCTTTGCGTTTGGAGATTATTGGATAGAGACTGTCACTTATCCAATTGATAAAAACAGAATATTTAGTGTGGGGTTTCCAGAATTAGAATTATCAAGACAAAAATATGCAAGGATTGATAAGAAAAATCAAATAATATTTATTTCTCAACCTTGGATAGGAATTCGTCTTTCAAAGCTTGCTGTTGAGCTAAGCAAAGTAGAAAATTTTGCGTATAAGGTTATTTACAAACTCCATCCAAGCGAAGTGAATACTTGGAGAAAGGAATATCCATGGTTAGTAAACTCAGGGATTGAAGTTATAAATCATGAAGGGAAGGCTTTGTATGAGCTGTTTGCAGAATCAGAAATACAAGTTGGAGTTAATTCTACAGCTCTGTTTGAAGGACTTTCTTTTGGTGTAAAGACTTTGCTTCTTGATCATTTTGGAATCGACTACATGGAAGATCTCTTAAAATCGAAAGTAGCAACAAAATTCTCAGATACAGCTGATTTAGTTAAGAAAATAAAGAAAATAAAAACTACAGAATTTGATGCAGATTACTTCTTTAGGAGCAATTCACTGAAGAATATTGCTACAAGGCTGAAAAAAATGATAGAAGGAACAGAATAGACTAATATCAGTTATATGCAGCTACTTCTAAATAGAAATGAGGATTAGGCAATTTGGGACTTTCAAAGAAATTTTGACTCATCTCACAATCATGATGTTCCCCTATTTCACTAAAACTAAATTCTGCTTTTTTGGATAATCTCCCTAACAATTGGTGACATTTTGATAATTTCTGGTCTTGTCTCTACTACTATAATAATTTTCTTAGTTTTTGAAACCATTTCTTCATCATATGTTGCTTTAAAATTATTCTTTTTAAATCTATGAATTGCTTTCTCTAGTTAAAACAGATAGATTAATAATGAAGTAGATGAAAAAAAATTTGGAAATATGAACAAGAAAACCCCAACACTTCAATCACTCTACAAAAGTCTTATTGAATTTGAAGATGAATTTACTTTATTCCAAGTTAAAATTGAGAATATATATTTCTGGGAAAGAATTCGTTTTGTTGTTTTTCAAAGGATACTTAGACAAGTTCTTGCAGAAATAGGAGAACAACAAATTAAATCTAAATTTTCAAAAGAACGTCGCTTAGTTTTTTATCTAAGAAAAATACGAAATTACTTGCTAATCATATTCCAGTTCAAAACAAATCCTTTTTTCACAAAGAAAAAGGATATTTTAATCTTAAGTCATCCAAGAAGAAAACTAGGTAAGGATGAAAAATGGTGGGATATCTATACAGATTTTCTTATCGATTCTCTTGAATATTCAACTGTTTCCATGGAAAGAGATTTGCAGTTTCAACACTTAAAACCAGCTCGTACAAAGGTTTTGAAATATCTTACTCTCACAGATTTCTTAGTTGATTTGAAGAGATATTTTAAGTTGTCAAGATTAAAACTGAATGATGAAAAAGTAGTCTATCTGAAAAAAATTTCTCAAGAAATTCAAGCCAGATTTAATGCTTCTATTGATATAGTTCATTTGACAAAGCACATTTTAACAAAAAGAAAAAGAATCTTACCTTACTATTATAAAATACTAAAAAGAGTTCAACCTAAACTTGTATTGGTAGTATGTAGTTATGGAAAAGAAGACTTCATTGAAGCTTGTAAAACATTTAATATACCAACGGTTGAATTACAACATGGAGTTATCAATAAACATCATGTTGGTTACTCATATGAGATGAGAACTGCAAGAAAAGTAACTTTTCCTGATTATCTTCTTTCCTTTGGAGATTATTGGAGTGATGTAGTTAAATATCCAATAGAAAAGGACAAAATTGTAAGTGTTGGATTTCCAGAACTTGAAGATAAAAAAGATAAACTAGCAAAAAGGAAGAAGAAGAAACAAATTCTTTTTATATCTCAGCCAACCTCTGGGACTAGAATTTCTAAATTTGCTGCAGAATTGAACAAAGAACAGCACCTTCCATATAAAATTATCTATAAATTGCATCCTAATGAATATGCAAGTTGGCAGGAAGATTACCCTTGGTTATTAGATAAAGGAATTAAAGTTATAGATCAAAAAGGTAAAAACTTGTATGAGCTTTTTGCTGAATCAGAAATCCAAATTGGTGTAAACTCAACAGCTATTTTTGAAGGATTAAGTTTTGGTTTAAAGACACTAATTATAGATTATTTTGGTATTGAATACATGGAGAATTTATTAGAATCTGGTTCAGCTAAAAAAGTTTCAAGTGTAAAAGATTTGATGAAAATAATTCATAAGGATGATTTCAAGAAAATTGAAGATGATTATTTCTTTAAATCAAATTCTTTAATAAATATAAATATTGTACTGAAAGGAATTATAGCTAAACAAATTTCTACTTCAGAAGTTTAGTATTACAGCAAGTTTAAAAACAAGTTCTTTAAATCAAGTTGATGGATATCGTTCTTCAACTAGTGTTGATAGGACTGTTAGCACTAGGTGTTGCTATATTAGGCAATATAGGTGGTTTTGGAGGCGGAGTAATATTAATTCCATCTTTAATACTAATTTTCTCAATAGATACTAAAACTGCAGTAGGTACTGTTCTTTTAGCACTTTTTCTTCCAGCGTTAGTTGGAACTTTAGGAGCTGCTAGAAGAAAAGAAGTAGACTTCAAATTTGGTATTCTTTTTGCAATACCTTCTTCAGTTGGAACAATTTCAGGAGTATTTGCTGTCCATTATTTGACTGATCAAACAGTCTTAATTATCATGGGTGTTCTTGCATTCATTCTCAGTATATTGATGTTATATCATTCCACTAAAAATAGAAAGAATAATACTAAAGAAAATGAAGAAACCGAAAATCTTGAAAGAAAAACCTTTTGGCAGAAAATTACAAAAATGAAACCAATATTGAAAATTCACGCTGGCGAGAAATCTTATGATATAAGTGTGTCGTTGATTTTTCTTAGTGGTGTCTTCTTTGGCTTGCTATCAGGGTTACTAGGAATAAGTGGAGGGTGGATACAAACCCCCTTTATGATTTTAGCATTCGGTCTTCCTCCACTACTAGCATCTGGTACTTCTCTATTCATAATTGTTATCAAAGCTTTGGTAGGGGGAATCACACACATATCTTTGGGGAATATTGACTGGAGACTTCTAGCTATATTAACAATTACAATGTTTTTTGGGGCTATGATTGGAAATTTCCTTAAGAGTAAAATGAAAGGAAAACAAGTTTCTTGGATACTTGGAATTACTTTGCTTACCATTACGATATTCATATTTGTCTCATTGTTGGTTTAAATAACAAGCTCTACAAAAGAGCTTGGAATTTTAGAACGCTAAATATGTTTTAGCTAAAACAAATATCCCTAGAAGGATTGTAACAGCTCCTATTAGAGGTTGTAATTTTTTTATAGGTAAATATTTTACAGTCAATACAGCTAATGGAACTGAAGCAAGAGCTCCAGTGAGAAGTGCTAAGACAAACCACCCAAAATTTGGTGAAAGTGTAGTACCATTAGCCACAAAATAGATGATTAGAGCTGCAACACAAACAACCCCTTCGGAAAGAGAAGTAGATGCTACTGCTTTACGAGGATCTCTGTCAACAATAATTTGACCAGAACTAATTAAGGGTCCGTATCCCCCACCACTTAATCCTTTATTAAAAGCTGCTAATAGACCTATTCCTGATATTTTCCACCATGAGAATTTCCATTTTAGCTTCATAAAAACTAACAAACCTACAATTATAACTAAAACACCAACATAGGTTTTTATGATAGTTGCATTAATAATGATTGCCAAAAACGCAGCAGCAATACCTCCAACTACACCAGATAAACCTAGGATACCTGAAATCTTGAAATCTTTAGAAATTTCGATTCTACTTTCCCTTCTATTCTTATTATTCTCTTTAGATTTATCTAAAACTGCACCTCCATCAGTAAGAATTTCCTTAGGTGAAACTTTGTTTTTAGATCTAATTCGAATATGAAAATCTGCATTTCCAACATAGTGATGTAGAGCTGCAGAACCGAAACCTGTCCAAATCTCTGTGAAAAGAACAGCGGGTACAAGAAGAGCAAGGTCTACGTTAAATGATAGAAGAACGGGAACGAGAATCGTACCATAGCCACCTCCCAAAGCAGAGTCAACATATTCACAAACCAGTGCCAGTACCGCAAACAGAACATAAAAACCAATAGTAAAAGAAACTACATCTGCCATCCCAATTCAACTCATAAAGGAGGAATACTAATTGTGTTTTTAAGTTTGGTGTAAAACCAATACCCTTGGAAGTCAAAATATGCTATATTGGATACAATATGTGTAATATATGTGTTATACAAGTATATCTCACATTTATGTATGGCGTGTATATGTTGGTTTAATACCAAATTCTTATATGTGCTAATTCGTACATTTGCACATGACCCAGATAGACATTGATGAAGTAGTTTACATAACGGAGACTTCAATTACAATAAGAGAAAGCAGGAGAAGAACTACAGTTCCTAAGGAAATAGTTGATGAATTAGGTTTAAAAAATGGAGACAAACTTAGGTGGATACTATTTGAAGATGGAAAAATAATACTGACACAAGTGAAACGAAAAGGAGTTTCCAAATAATCACATCTCTGTCTATGATTCATTCATTAAGTGGCAGATCTTTCTAAGTTTGAGAGAAATCTTAATCCTAATGAAGAAGAAAATAGTTAGAAGGGTGACACGAACGAGCAAATATGAAACAATAAATCTTTGGGAAAGCATTCATGATATCTTAGTAGAATGGATTGATTCAATCATTCTCGAGGGATGGAGCTTATACAGAGGAAGAGAAAAACTAGTATCAATTTCTCGAGATTTGACAAATAGAATAGCTTTGGTTCTTCATGAAGATTTTGAAATTGAGGAAGAGATAATTCAACGATTAATGGAAAAATATCAACCCACAATATTCCATTGGATAGATGATATCCTATTAACTAGCTGGGGTTTTTATAAGGATTCTCAGAAATATAGGAATTTTTCAGATTACATCTCTAGAGATTCTAGTTAAACTATACATAGATGAAGAGAAAAATAAAAAAAGAAAGTGAAGCTAAATTAAAGAGGATTAAATATCTTAATTGGTTTAATATAACCTAATTCTTCCATTTTATCTAGAACCTTTTGGACACTCTCTTCGACAGTTTCGTCATCTGTGTAACATACAACTTCAGGAGCTTGAGGTTCTTGATAGGGATCGTCAATTCCAGTGAAACCTTTAATCTCACCAGCTCGAGCCTTAGCATATAAGCCCTTAAGGTCACGTTCTTCACAAGCTTCCAAAGAAGCATTGACATAAACTTCCATGAAGTCTCCTATACGCTGTCGAATTTCTTCACGAACAGAGAGGTAGGGGGCAATATTAGCCATCATGGCGATGACGCCGTTTCTGCTCATTAGATGACAAACAAATCCTACTCTTCTAATATTTTCATCTCTATCTTCTTTACTGAAACCTAATCCTTTACTAAGATTTTGACGAA
>JAUWJS010000117.1 GCA_030607575.1 Candidatus Heimdallarchaeota archaeon
ACAGAAGTTGTTTTTGGTTTAGGTTTTGTTGCAGATCCTCCAGAGGGTGCATTTATTGCCTCGTCTATAGCTTCTAAGAAATCATTGTTAGTAGAAGATTCTTCTAAATTAACGATTTTATATCCTAGTTCCATTCTTAATCTAGCTGTTTCTCTTGCACAAGCGAACTTGGAATGAGGAGAAGATTGACTACCTATCCATGTGTAAATTTTCTTCTGATTATGAGAAATGACTACTAAAACATTTGAAGAAGCTAGAGCGACTTCTTTATTAGTGCACTCTGTCATTTCTCCAGTAGACCGTATAATATATAGAGTCATTTGATTCGAGTAAAAACATAGTGTTATCATTTTTATAGTTAGTGTTTGTTTCAAGCGATTTGTTAAGATTTCATCTTTCTATAGTTGATTTGCATGTTTTCGGCTATTTCAAATTGTGAAACTAAAAAATAATGCGTTTTTTTCACAATTGCAGCAAGAAAAAGTTTCAAAAGAAATATATACGGATTCAATATACGAATAAATGTTAAATAGTCCTTGTTCAATATAGTGTAGTAGAACATTGTATTCAAAAAAGTCTTGAGGCTAATAAAATGAGTTCAAAAATAATAGAATCTATAGCTTATTCTTATATTGGGCGGTTTATAGAACCATATCTTGCAGAATTTGATGGATTAAAACTAAGTTTGCGAAAAGCAGGTGTAGATAAGAGTGTGAGAATGTATCTTAGTGTTAGAATATTTTGGGCCATTATTCTATCTATTGTTTCTCTTGTTGTTCTTATAGCAGTAAAGATTGTTGTAGCTGAATTATCAGTAATACTTGTGATTGTTTTACCAATTTTAGTCCTGATAAGTATGTTTGTTTTTACATGGGTATATCCCAGTTATTTAGTTGGGGACAGAAAAAGAAAATTGGAAGCAGCTTTACCAACTACAGCTGGTTATATGACAGCTATGGCATCTGCAGGCGTTACTCCAGACCGAATATTTCTATCACTCACTAAAGAAAAGATTGGTGAAGCAATTGTTAAGGATGCAAGGAAAATATCCAGAGACATTCAAGTTTTTGGTTATGATATAGTCCATGCTCTTGGAGAAGCCTCTCTTAGATCTCCTTCAGCGAAATACTCAAGCTTTTTAGAAGGAATTGTGGGGACTTTTACATCAGGAGGAGAGTTACAAAGATACTTAGAAGTTTCCTCTGAAACTTTGATGAATGATAAAGTTCAAAGTGAGAAGAATTTCATTGATACCTTAGGTATAATGGCTGAATTATTCATGGTTATGGGAGTAGTAGCTCCAATATTCTTCATAGTAATTTTAGCGATGATGTCAATGTTAGGAGGTTCTGCTGGAAATGCGAATCTGCTAATGGCAGTGATGGTTTATATTATTATACCAGTTTCAGAATTAGTAATCATTGTGCTAATTGATGCACAACAACCGGAGATGTAGGTGATAAGATGGCAATAAGTGACGAAGTTGAAGTTGAGATAAAAAAGTTTCAAATTACTCAAGATTTAATATACTGGATAATTGCAGGAGTTGCTGGTGTAATTCTAGTTACATTGGGAATAATAGATTTTCTTGTTCAACGAACAGGTGGTGATTTCATCACGATTCTAGATATCAATGATTTCGTAATTTTAGCAATTATTGTAGTAACAGGGATTCCCACATTTTTGATTGTTTATAGAGAAGAAAGAAGACAATCAAGAATTGATGAAAATTTGCCATATCTTCTGAGAGAAATTAGTAATGCTCAGCGTACAGGTATGGCTCTACCAAGGGCAATTAAAGAATCTGCAAAGCGTCAATATGGTCCTCTAACACCTGAATTAAGGAAAATGTCAAGCAAAATTTCTTGGGGGATACCTTTTAATCAAGCAATGACCGACTTTCAAAAGTCAATTAATACTCCTTTAGCACAAAGAGCTACTTTATTGATTCTTGAAGCTGAAAGATCAGGTGGAAATCTTGAAGCAATATTTGAAGCAACTGAAAAATATGTACAGACTCTTCTCAATCTCAAAAAGGAAAGAGAGGGTGCGATGAAGCCATATGTCTGGATTGTCTATGCATCTTTTATAATTTTCATCCTAGTTGTAGTGATTCTATTTCAAACATTCTTTATTCCATTCTTCTCTGCAAATATATCTTCAGAACAAACAGCTGGAATGTTTTTAGTGGATATAGATTTGGATGTACTTGAAGTTCTCTTCTTACATATGCTAGCAGTTCAAGGTTTCTTCTCAGGATTAGTTGCAGGAAAAATGTCTAAGATGTCCGTAAAAGCAGGATTAATGCATTCAGTGGTACTTATGTTCTTAGGTTGGTTTGCATTCAAGATATTAATTCAACCCGATAATCCATTGATATCAATTGGAATATAGTAATCGGATGTGGTGAAACTATGGGAAAACTTGAAGACGATGTTAAAAATATTAAGGAACAAATTGAAGAACTACAGAGAATAACTAATCAAATCAGTTTTAATGTAGTCAGAATAATGGGTACTCTAGAAAAGGGGATCTTTCCTTCTGCAGATGGAGATTCTGAAGGAATTGTTGGTTCTGTTTCAGTCGATCTCGGTCCTTTGGAAGATAAAATAGAACAACTTGGACAATCTATAAGTACCAAAGAAGATTTAATTGAAATTAAGAACCAAATCGATAATTTGGTTTCAGATAGAATCCTAAAAGCAGAAGATATGCAAGAAAGAGCCTCTAATCTTCTTGACAAAGGTATGGAGTTAGTCGAGTTAGAAGCTACACTTGCAGAGATTAAATCTCTTCTTGAAGAAAGAATACTGGGCGATGATGCAGAAGATAAAGGAGAATAAAGAATTGAAAGAAAAGAATAAGAAGAAAGGTTTGAAAGCATTTCTTAAGGGAAGGAAAGCTCAGATAAGAGGTGTTGATTTTTCATTAGCTCTTCTAATCTTTGTTATAGCTTTTAGCCAGGTAATTATTGTTCTTTCAAATTTATTAATTCCTTCTTTGGTGCAGATGGAAACCTATTCTGAAGAACAAGAATTGAACAAATTATACAGTAATATTTTCTCTTCTAAGGGTAATCCAACTAATTGGGGAACCATTGCTACTGCATCATTAACAGATTTTAGACTTGGTTTGATGGGAGTAAATGGCGATCTTGACTTTACAAAAATAAATAGGTTGACTAGTGATCTGTCTTCCTATTGGACAATAAACTATCTGAATGTGAAAGTAGCATATCACATGATCCGGGATTTCGCTGTCAGTATATATTCTCCAATTTCAATTTCTATTGATGATTATACTGCTGCTTTCGGTGTAATCAATCTTTATGGTGAAGTTAATGAATATCAAACCCCAATAGAAGGTGCTGAAATTTGGGCTTTTGCGATTGATAATAATAACAACGTGGTCTCAAACTATACAACTACCAAAGACATTTCTGGTTCTATAAGTTTTAGAGCTACTTTAACCGCTCCCGAAACAGATTATTATACAATAGTTGTATTTGCTCAAGTTGGGGAGATTTATCAAGATTATATTGTTAAAAGATTGATTAGAGAAAGCAGTGGTCTTGAGTATTATTTTGTTGATTTTGATTTTCGACCTTTTATTAAAGAAAATACTAACTCACCTGGTTCTGCAATAGATGTAACAGTTGAACGAAATGTGCTGAGTGATGAGGCTCATGTAATTGTTGTGTTTCCTTTTTCAGACTTAGGAGTAGACTATCATAAGCAGAATTTAACTAAAGAAACAACAGCTGAAGGCGAAATATATTCAGGAACAGGTATTTCGATAACCACTAATGGATTGGCTGTTGTTGTAGTAAATGAGAGAGCTGAATCAACATATTCTGCAGGCTACATCGGAGTTCCAATGTTTCAAAATTCCATTCACGGAGGAATATTTGCACATTCCTCTTTCCAAGATCAACAAACTTACATTTCAAAAACTAAAATGTTTACTATCAGAAATGTACTTCTAAAATGTCAAATTTGGTACTGGTGATACAATGAAAAAACTAACAAAGAATAGAAAAGCACAACTTTTCATCATAGAAGCCTTTATCGCTGTATCTGTAATGATAATAATGGTAACTGCTTTGTATGAAGTTCAAATTGCTACACAACCACCAATAGAAGCAAGTTACCACGAGGAAGTATATACAACTCTAAAATCGTTGGATAATCTGAATGTACTTGATGGTTATATTTATTCCGTTCTAAATAGTCAAACCGCAAACATAACTTACTATCGAACGGTTATTGAACAAGCAATTTATGGTTCAATACCCGACAATGGTGAATTTAATCTATATTATGAAAACCTTGCTACAAGCTTAGAAATATCAGGGAGTTGGATAAATCAACATCATACACCTTCTAATGAAGCTATAGGTATTGATTATCTTATCTCAGAAGTGAATGGAGAATTGATTCCATGTACCATTCATCTAAAAGTATGGTTAAAAGGTGTCTAAGATGAAGAAAGTATCTCTCACTAAAAACAAACGAGGACAGGTTTTCTTGCTTTTGTCTATTACAATACTTATTTTTCTCATTATTATATCTGCAACTATATTCCAAATAACACAAAGTCCATACATTAATCCAGCACCGAATCAGCAGCAAATGTTTGATTATTTAGATAATAGTCTCAACGCAATAGATGACTTATCAAATGTTGCTTTATCTCAGTTGTCATTGGGGGCATCTCGGGATGATGTTCTAACCATAATGGATGAAGGATTGGTACAAATCGAAGCTTATCTGGATGATCACAACCTTCCATCTATCTTAACTTATGATGATGTTAATCTAATTATCGCGAATAGTAGTACATCAATTAATCCTGTATATATTCACTTTGAGGTTGAAGTTTCAATCCATATTAACAGTTTAGACTTATTCTATGAAAGTGTAATTCATCTTAATACAACTTATTACATGGAAACATCGGGAATTGTTGGCAATTTGAACTATGTTTATCTTTACAAAGAAGCAAATGGAGTTAAAACAATGGTAAGTGATGGGATTGTAGTAATCTCACCAAGTACCTCTGTAACAAATTTGGGTGACGGTAGATATTCAGCAGATTTAGTTGCAGGACAAATGATAACAGCGTTGTTACCTCATAATATCTGGTTATGGTTAGAAATTTAAGTGGAAGGAAAAAAACCTATTCCACATCTATTTTTTGTCCTTCATTTTTCTTTACGTTTTTCTTTCTCTTAAGGATAACTTCCAAAACTCCGTTCTTGTATTTCGCTTTGGCAGTTGATATATCTACAGGAGCTGGAAGACTTACAGCCTTCTCGTATTTTCTTGATTCAGAATGAGCTCTGATTCTGAGTGTTTCTTCAGTTCCTGTCAAACTTATATCTCCCTTACTAATTCCTGGAACTTCTGCAATAACTCTTACTAAATCTTTTTCTTTAAAAACATCTATTAAAGGTTCTCTAGTCTCCGAAGTTTCAATGTCTCCATATGCCTTGGGTTTAAGATTTCCAAATTGATTGAAATTTGGTTTTCCATCTTCATCTACTCCAATTGAAAAACCATAAACAAAAGGATTGTTTGACATATCTTCTAACATACTTGGATCTAGTCCACCTTCGAAGTTAGTCATAAGATTCTTTAACATTTCATCAATCATTTTCCCGAATGAAGAACCCTTTAGAAAGGGAATGAAGTTTTCCATGATTTTGTTAATATCAATTTCATCTTTTCCAAAGAAATCAAAAGGATTTTTATGATCATCAGGAGATTTCTTTTTCTTTTTCTTATCGTTATCCTCTGGATTCATGATAAACCAACACCTAATCCTCGAGAAAAAAGTAGATATCTTTGTATATAAATGCACTTATTTGAAGAAAAATAAATAAAAAAAAGACCATATAGTCTTCTTATGCTTTAAGACCCTTTCTTGCTTTTTCAAGAGTTCTATCTGGGTCAGAATTATATTCTTGGATAACAGAAGCTACATCTTCGAAGTAACGAATTCTCTTTTTAACCATCCATCTTAAGATGGTTTTTCTTCTTTCAAGTTCGTCAATGATTTCTTGTTCAGATAATCCGGTATTTCCCATGATTTTTTCTAATACATAGCTTCTTCCGAAGTAAATGAATGTATCATCCTTTGGATTCCATTGATAGAGTTTGTTTGTGAGAATTTCTTCAGTAACTGGATCTAAACCAATCAATTCGGTAATTGATTGAGTACGACGTGCGAATTTTGATTGTAATCTTACTTTTCTTATAACATGAATCAAATCTAATGATTTCATCATTGATCTTGGAATATTCATTGGTTTGCTTTCCAATCTGTGAATTACACCTTCCACAGAATCACCATGAATAGTACCTAAACCCCTATGACCTGTACTCATTGCTTGAAACATTGCGTAAGCTTCATCTCCTCTGATTTCACCCACAATAATATAATCTGGTCTTTGTCTCATTGCTGCACGGAGTAATTCATACATTGAGATTTGTCCTCTTCTGTATCCTGATTCAGTTGTTTCTCCAAAACCAGAACGAACAACACTTGGAATCCAGTTTTCATGAGCTAAATTCAATTCTGCTGTATCTTCAATTGTAACTACCTTCAAATCAGGCTTAATCATCATGGAAATAGTATTCAACAAAGTAGTCTTTCCTGCTGCAGTACCGCCTGCAATCAATGTGCTGATATTATGTTCCATTGTAAACCAATAATATGCTGCAATGTCTTGATCTATTGTGTTGTAAAGAATTAAGTCTGTAATTGTGAAAGGGTCTGATTTGAATTTTCTTGCAGTAAATGTTGATCCTCGTTGAGTTACTTCCTTTCCATAGGTTAGTTGTATTCTGCTTCCATCAGGTAGAGATGCATCTAACAGGGGATTTGCAATGCTTATATGTCTGTTTGCGCGTTGAGCTAGTTTTATGATAAAACTATCTAACTCTTCATCTG
>JAUWJS010000063.1 GCA_030607575.1 Candidatus Heimdallarchaeota archaeon
AAGTTCTCTCAAGATAAAAAGGGCGCATTTCTGCATATACTTCTTTATCTACTACGGAACCGTTTTCCCAATCTAGATAAACTTCCTTTTCAGGTGTTCCATGTTGTTTCAATAAACCTTCTATGTTTGACATTAGATTTACTCCAATATTTTGGCAAGAAATTTTTCAATATGATCTACTTCGGTGAGCATTAACTTTCCTGTTCTGTAGAAAGATAAGCTAGTTTTACCAAACTGAAACTTTTCAACCATGTTACCAATTTTTTGTATCAGTTTCCCTTTTTTTGAAATCTTTTCATAGACTTCATCAATAGTACCCCATTTGAGCATAACAACATAACTATTGTCTTTTTTACAACTCTCTACTATCGAATCTATATATTTATGATACAAAGAATTAGCTCCTTGCTACATTTCTAACGAAAGTATAGCACTTATTTAATCTTTGTTTTTATCAATTTTTTTCTCTGTTTCCTTTAGCATTGTTTTACATTTCCAACAAAGATATGTAGGCTTGAGAATTGCCTCTTCTAGATTCTTAGAATATTGCATAACACAAACTTCTTTGCAGTGACCTAACCCCAAAATATGTCCACATTCATGAATACTTTCCTTTATTTTCATATTTGTTGATTCTAATCTAAAAAAAGATACAATACCACCATAAAATTGAGTTGCTAATCCAAATACAAAATTCCTCCCAGGAACATATAAATCTTCATTGACTAACCAAAGAAAATAAGTGATGTTTTCCTTATCTATTAACATGTTCAGTAATTTCTGACCATCATACTGATTCCTAGCTTTATTAAAAGTAATAATCTCAAGCTCTCTTCTCTTAATCAATCGAATACCAATTTCATAAGTTATCTTTAATTCTTCAACAACTTTCTCAACTACATCAGTATCTATAGAAGAATCATGGAATAATGTTAGATTGGGGAGCATGCTTGTTACCTACTTTAATCAGTTTGTTGTATTTTACTTTTGTGAGGAGCTACTAGTTCAAATTTATCTAATAATTGCTTAGAAATCGCATTATTTTTTGCAATTTTGCCATACATCCTTGCTGATTCTCTTACAAGACGTTCTTTTGTAGCATAATCTATTCCTATCAAACCAAATCGAGGTTCAAAACCTTCTGCCCACTCCCAATTATCAAGAGAGGACCAATAAAAAAATCCTTTAACATCAGCACCGTCAGATATAGCTTTGTTTACTTCAATTAAATGAGATAGAATGAATTTTTGTCTTTCCTCATCATGTAAAGTGGCTATTCCATTTTCAGTAATATATATTGGTCCTTTGAATTCTCTTTTAACTCTCATAATATCTTCATAAAGACCTTGAGGATAGATTCCCCACCCCATTTGAGTAATCTGATTCTGTGAAGGTAATTTAGAATCAAATCCAGTTGGTATACCAAATTTGAACTTAAAATAAACAGGATTGTAATAGTTTAACCCAAAGAAATCCGAAGAGTCTCTTAACCAGTTTTTATATGCAAAGGGAATAAAAGGAAGCTTACCTTTTTTTAAAGCATCAAACATTACCTGATTGTACGCGAAATCCATCGCTGAAACGACCCATTTTTTCCACAATTTTCTGTGATATTTTTGGTAAAAATATGGGATTGTTTTGACAATACCTACCTGGCTTTTTGGATTGTGCTCTTTGATTTTCCTATAAGCTATACCATGGGCTTTAATCATATTTCTGTAAACTTTAGTAAAAGCACTCAAAGATTTCCTTCTAGGTGGAAAATCTCCATACAAATACCCCATAAGTGGAACAACACCTGGTTCATTAATGGTGTTCCAAAACTCCACTTCTGGAAAATTCTTTGCTAACACTTCGCAGTAGTGTTGAAAGTATTTTAAATTTTTATTCTTAAGAAATCCTCCTTTTCTTTCAAACCAAATTGGAATTGTAAAATGAAAGATATTGATGAATTCTGTTAGGTTATTTTTTTTCAATGATTCTATAACTCGGTGATAATGTTCAAGTTCGTCTTCATTTACAACATTCTCTTCTGGGACTATTCTACTCCATTCAATTCCAGTTCTAATAGCATTCTGATTCAAGCTTCTTAAGAGTTTAAAATCAGATTCATAAAGGTTATAATGGTCAGAAGATTCACCACATCGATCTCCATTCTTTATAACTCCAGGAATTTGCTCAAATTCATACCAATCATTATTACAATTATTCCCCTCGACTTGGTAAGCTGATTGAGCTGATCCCCAGAGAAAGTCTTCAGGAAAAACCAGCTTTTCACTCATCAATCAGATGATTCTAAGATTTCTATTTAAATTTGTAGTAGAGATAAACTGTAAACACATCAGAACAAAACCTTGATAAACAAAATTACTCTTTTAAAACCAATGCCTCAAGAAAACTGGAATATTTTAATGGTTGTTCTAAGTACTGTTTCTCCTGATGTAAGAGTAGAGAAAGAAGCAAGGTATTTGGCTAGTAAAGGACATACAGTGACAGTTATTGCTACAAATCCTAAGGGTAATTTAGATAATGTAGAAAAACGAGATGGCTACACTATTCTTAGAGTTCCAAGCTCAAAAAAACTTTTTTTCAAGTATTTCGAATTCTGGAAGAATGTTAAGAAGCTTGTTGGTAAGAATCAGTATGATATTATTCATCTTCATGATCTAAATGTTCTTCCTTTGGCAACAAGATTGAAGAAAAATGCAAAAATACTGGTCTACGATAGTCATGAGAATTTTCCAGAGCAGATGTCAGAAACTTTTGGATTTCTTGGTTTGTGGGGTTATAGCTGGGTAGAGAGATACTATATCAAAAGGGTTCAAGGTATTGTTACAGCAGGAATAACTTATTCTGAAAACCTCAAAAGAAAATACAAAGTCGAGAGCTCATGGATTGCTAATTATCCTTCTAGAAAAGATGTAGAAGCTGCCCACAAGAGAAACATTCCAGAAGAGTACACTACAGACAAGAAGTTCAGAGTTGTTCATTTTGGTGTAATGTATCACAATTTGGGTTATTATCAGACTGTTGAAGCAGCAAAAATATTAAGTGAAAAATTCAAACCGACTGAACTTGAATTCCTTGTAATGGGGTCAGGAACATCTTTAGAACCAATGAAACAATTAATAGAGAAATATGATCTTTCAGATTACTTTAAAGTAACAGGATGGATGAATTACTTGGAAGCCCTTTCTATTATGCGTAGTTGTGATGTGGGATTAATATTATTTCAACCAGGAAGGAATAATTTCTTGAGAATACCTAATCGTTTGTATGAATATTGTTCTGCAGGTGTTCCATTTATCGGCTCAAATTTTGAAGGATTACAGAGAGCTACTTTGGGAATCGATGATCTTGGGATACTAATTGACCCAACTTCTCCGCAAGAAATTGCTGATGCAATCATTATACTCATGCAAGATCATGAGAGATTGGAAAATATGAAGAAAACAGCTTCAGAAATATACAAGAATAAGTTCAATTGGGAAACAGAAATCATCAAACTAGAGGAAGAGTATAAGGAAGTATTCCTGAAATTAAAAGAAAATTAGAACCTACGAACAACATTGTATATTTGTTCTTCTACCAATTTAGCTTTTTCCTTTACCTCAGAAATATCTGTCACTCCTTCAAAGAATTTATTTAAAACATTTTTAATTTTATCAATTCCATAGACTAATTCCGAATATTCTGCAGGATAACCCAAAGCTACGATACAGTAATCAACACCTCTGAATCTAGGATCTTTTTGGTTTTTGTCACTCACTACATAGAGAAAACTAGTAGCATTATAATGTTTCATTTTTGGTATTTTTACTGGACCAGAAATGGTTCCAGATTCAAGCATTTCAAGTTCTCCCATGCCAAAAATGGTGAAAAGCAGAACCCCTAAAGCTAGAATAACAGTTTCTCGAACATTCTCATATTCGCTTGGGATTTTTTCAATATAGATAGGATCAGTTCCAGAATCTCCAAATCTAAAGAAAGAAACAAAAATCTTATCCATATCATACTTCGACTCTACTTTGGTTACTTTCTCTATTACATTCGGGATTTGGTTAAAGAATCTACCCCTCTTCACAATATAATCAGAAGCTCCTAGTTTCATTGCACTTACTGCAACTTCTTCAGATCCTTGACCAGTTATCATTATAACTGGTATTTCTGTTACTTGCCTGATTTCTTCAAGTATTTCTAAACCTGTTGTATTAACCAGCAAATAATCTAGTAATATCACATCTATATCATATTTCATATTTAATAAAAGATCTAGAGTTTCTTCTTTTGTTGTAGTAATAAACACTTCTGCATCTGGATAAGACTTTAAAATATTCACTTTGATAAGAAAAGCTATATCATCATCATCTTCACAGAGAAGTATTTTTAGATTACTTGTCATTGGAGATACTCCATGTTTACTTGTAGTTACTTTTATTTTATAGTTGCTATTGTATCAATCACTCTATTAATCCATCTTCTTTCAAGGATTCAAGGATTTCAGAGATTTCATCTTGTAATTGGTCGATTTTTTCGTCCTTGGCTTTTTTGGATTTCTTTGTCTTCCTTCTTTCTTCAACTACATCCTTTAAAGAACTACCATCTGGAAGATCAACAAGAGTTCCACCAACTCTTGATATTTCGTTACTAATTGTTTCTAATTGTGCTTCAGATTCATCAAATACTTCTTTGTCAGGTAACATAGAAGATAAATCAGAAACTTTTGATTCTTCCTCAGAAGGCCTTAAAGAACCAAGTTCGCTTAAACCTAGTTGGTGTAATAGCTTAGATTCATCTAATTCTAGATCAGCTAAAGGTACTGATGTAAACTGATCAATAGTAGTTTGATCTGGTCTAACAGCGGTTTCTTCAAAATGTAGAGCAGCAGCTTCTTTCTGCTTGCAATGGTGATCTTCAGTCATTGGATGATGTTTCCCGCAATATGGACAGACGGTCTCATGTAGTGTTTGAATGTGGACTCCTAAAGCTCTTTGATCATGGGTAACAAAACCACAAAAACTACATTTCAGTAAAGGTACGAAATTTTCTGATGCAACAAATTCATCGAAATTTGCATAGAGATACCACAATAGAGAAATTCTGACAGTTTTAGAAGTTGACCAGCCTGTTTTTTTCTTAATAGACATCAAACTTTCTTGACTAACTTGATCTTTTAAGCGAAAAGAAAGTTTTGCTTCACGTTTTTTCTTTGACTCTTCCTCATAGCGTTTCATCAATAGAACTTCCAATTTGATATAGTCATTAAGTTCCTCTATGATGTTAATTCGGCTTTTCATTTTTCTTACTCTTAATGCTAAATCATCGAGAGAAAGCGTGATAATCTGACTAGCTCCCCCAAATTGTTGTGATTGTTCTAAAACCGCATCTTTGAAATTTTTAGGAACATTTATTGTATAAACATTTGAAGATCTAGTTCCGCTTGTTTTTGGAGGCATTATTCTCACTTCACACGTATTATTTACGTATTATGTGATTCAGCATCGTTACATTTTTTAAAGGTTTTGCCTTAACTAGGTTTTTTGTTTCGCAAGATATCTAGTGTTTAAACAAAAGTAATATTAGATGCAATCTAGAAGTTCATTTGAGAGTTAATGATGTTCATGCACTACATTAAACGAGAGTAATGCAATAAAAACGGGGAGCTGAAACTCTCTCTATTTTCCATCAACTGTCACATTAATCGGAATTCCTTCTTTTACACTTCCACTTACTATACAGTAATTTCTGAAAATATCTACACACTTGATATATTGAGCAGCTTCCTTGCTTTCAACTTCAGGTTCTAAATTTACATCTATTTTGGATATTCTCCAAAAACCATCCTCGTTTCTTTTTCTTGTAAACTTTACTTTAGTTTTCAAGTTCTTGACTGCTAGCTTCTTCTTTGTGACACAAAATATAAGAGAAGCTGATAAACAATTTCCTACTGCAGCTGCTAGAAGCATGGATGCTGTTGGTCCATGCCCCTCTCCACCTGGAATTTCCTCTGATTCATCTAGAAGAAGATCTGGGATTGCACTTTTACCAAAATCTACTTCAAATTTGTAATTATCTTTTTTAATCATATTAATTTCATATTCAAAACTCTCTGTGTTAGACATCTCATATCACCTCTAAAAAAATTAAAAGTCATTATCCAGAAATAAGTATATCATCTAGAACCTCTTCTAAATCTGGTCTATCTGGTGGGTCATCTGGTTTTTCAAATTCTCCTTCAGTTACAGCATCACTAAGGTCAAGATCTATTTTACCCCGTTTTCTTGCAGGACCAGGGACCACCATGGTTCCACTAAGATTTTCTATTTTATCGTTGATTTCCATTACAAGATTTACCAATTTCGAAATTTGTTCATTACTAAAACCTTCTACTGTAAGCAAATCTGTTTTAGCTTGTTCTTCAAAGCTTTTAACAGATTCACTTGTTGCTACTGCAATGGTTTTTGAATCAGGTTCTATATCATTTTCAATTATGGCTTTACGTTTTTCAGGAGTTGACATCGCTTTTGCAGCTTTTGCAGCTAGTGCTTCTGTTGGGAAAAGTTCAGTTAATTCTGTTAAAACTTGAGCTTGATTAGCTTCGTTAAGGAGAATTATTTTACCCTTTAAACCATCTCTTTCATCAATTATATCTTCAAATTCATTCTCTAAAGTATCATATTTATCTTTTACAAGTCTATTTTCTTGATTGAGAAGTTTGATTAATTTAATTAGTTTAGGTAAGCTACGAGCAAGTTCTGTTGCATTTTTTCGCATCTCAGAATATCTTGCTGCAGAAACTAGTTTTACTCCTTTCTTATTTTGTTGTTTGAATTCTTCTTCTAGACCCTCAACTCTTTTTTTAAGATCCCTATTTTGAAAAAGAAGTCTTTCAACTAGAAGTTTAACCTTTCTAAGTGCTTCAAGAAGAATTCTATTTCGTTCTTGTAGTTCTTTTACATCTGATTCAGTGAAACTTTTCTGGTCTAGAATCTCATCGATATCCTCTTCTTCCTCGTCGTAAGATTGTTGGATTTCTTCCATGAGCTTATCCTCGGGATTTAGACCAGTGAATCTCATTTTCTATTCACATCGATTCTAAAATGATACTGTTCTTCCCCTTAAAAAAAATTTGCTTATTGTTAAGAATTGTTTGAAATAGTTTTCACACATGTGGAAAATTTTATTTCCATATTAATATATGATACTTTATGACTGTCTCAGCGTATATTTTCTTCATTGTGGACTTAGGAAAAACACAAGAAGTAGTGAATGCTCTAAGAGAAATCCCCAATTTTGTTAATGTTGCAGTAGTTACTGGAGAATATGACATTGTTGCAAGAATTTTAGTTGAAGATTTAGAAGAATTATTCCATGTAACTACAGAAAAAATACATATGATTGAAGGAATTTCAGATACACAAACATCTGTAATTGAGAAAGAAGTTCTAAAAGAGTGAAATAAATGCCAGCTCCAGAAAATCGTCCAGTAAGTAGATTTCGAAAAAAGAGCACTTTCTATTTACTGGCATTAGCAAGTGGAATAATCACGAGTATTTATGTAGTCTTAGATGATTATGTAAATTTTGAAATGATTACAAATCCATTTGTTTTTGGAGCTTTTGAAATGGTTGTAGGTTCCATTGTCACTTTTTTAGTTGTATTAGCACTCCATATACCTGGAAAAGGTAGAACAAGGCTTGGAAGAAAATTCAACTTAGGATATAAGTTGGATGGAAACTTCCAAAGACTAAAACTACCGACTGGAAAAGTAGCCATCTATACTTTGCTTGCAGGATTGTTTGCAACAGGGTCAACAATACTCTACTTCTATCTAATGAGCAAAAATGGATCATCGGTTATTATGCCTTTTAGTCAATTTGTGCTAATATACCTTTTAATAGGAGACGCAATTTCTGATAGAGAAAAACCAGTTATCGTTGAAATTCAGTCAATTGTTATGATCGCTTTTGGTGTAATAATTGCATCTGTTTCAGGAATAGGTAGTAGTGGTTCCTTTACTGATTTCTTACTAAATGTGTTTATGATTGTGGGACCATTTTCATTGTTCTCAGCACTCTATATTTTCTTCCAAAAGAAAGCTTTGACTACAAAGAATAAGCAAGGTAAATTTTATGATTCCATCAACTTAAGAGTTTGGACAATGTTAATAATAACTATTGGTCAAGTAGTAGCAGCTGCTCCAGCACTCTCAAAAGGGGGTTTTTCTGAAGTCAGTAATTCATGGAAAATAGCTTTAACCCCAGTAATATTTTCAATGTTGTTGGCTTTTCTATCAATTGTTTTCTACACAAGAGCTCTTACAATGGGTAAGATGTCTATTGTCAGAGCTTTAAGTAGTGTCAGTGTTGTAACAACATTCCCCATTATTGGCATAGCAAGTATCTGGTTACCGAATTTATTTGGTTTCGGAGGAGAAAATATTGTGCTTGATATTGTGCTTAAACTATCAGGTTCAGTTCTAATATTGATCGGAGTTATTGCTTTAGCATTATCAGAAACCAAGAGTATACTTTTAGCGAAAGCAAAACAGGGATTTGCGATAAATGTTGAAGAATTAACTAAAATAAAAGGAATAGAAAGTGTGTCTTTCATAACAGGGCAATATGATCTGCTAATTAACATTAAGATGCGAAGCATAGGTAAAGCATTTAGTTTAGTTGAAAAATCAATTGCAAAATTGTCATGGATTGATGATGTAATTACATTTCAAATAATGAAAGAATATGAATAAAAAAAATAAAGGAGACATGGAATGGCTGTAATATTCATTCAATTCATTATAAGAAAAATCTAAATAGCTATTTGATTTGTTAAATGATGAAGCGTAATGGAAGTTTTTGATGTTCATAGTAAAAAGGGAGAGAAAGTTTTTGGTTATATTGACATGCTGGAGTATCCACATGGGACTAAAGAGAGATTACCAATTTGTCTGATTGAAGGCTTGGTAGAAGGTCCTACTTTCCTTTTAACAGGCAATATTCATGGAAATGAACTTCATGGTTTGGTAACTCTTCAGGAAATAATTCAAGAGATAGACCCCACACAAGTGAAAGGAACATTAATTATAATACCATCGTTAAATCCTGCTGGATTATTGGTAATGACTCGAACACCACTTTATGTAAGTACAGATCCTAACAGATTATGGCCTGATCCTAAACCTAAGAAAAAACCTCAGTTAAAGTATGAAGATCCTTTTGATGAAAATCTTGACCCAGAAAAACATCCAAATATTCAAGAAAAGTTTTATACAAAATTTGCAGAGATATTTGATAGAGTAGATTACTTCATTGATCTCCACTGTCATGCTATTCGTTCTTTACCATTCTCATATCTAGACAGAGTATATTACGTTGAAAAAGATGAAGGGCAAAAGGAGGAAGCTCTGGTTCTGTTTGAAAAGACAAAAGAACTTGTTACAGCATTTGGTTTTACTTTAGTGTTAGAAGGACCTCCAAAATATTATTTCAAAGAGAATCTACATAGATCGACCACTGGTAGCTTTGTAAATAAATATCGGAAACCAGGATTTACTGTTGAATTGGGAGCTTCTGGTTATGTTGAGACAGACATTGTATCCAGTGCCAAAATTGGTGTTTGGAACGTATTAAAATATACAGGAATGATTGAAGGAGATTTAGTAAAAATAACTGATTTTCCAGTGTTAGATGAAAAAATGTGGCGAGAGATTTTAATTAGAACTTCACATTCTGGTTTCTTTATTCCTCTTGTGAAAGCCGGAGAAATCGTTGAAAAAGGGAGTCCTATTTTTGAAGTTAGGGATATTTTTGGTAAAATCAAGGAAACCATTGTAGCACCAGATTATGGAACAATTCTAGGAATGTGGGATGACATCAGATGTTATCCAAATCAGGAAATTGCGGTTTTCTTAGTCAATAACACAATAGACCTAGTTTTACCTTGGGAATACGAGAAAAAAGAAGAGAAAGAAGAAGAGAAAAAGGAGTAGAAATATTTCTAATCTTCTTCTATTTCCATTGCTACTATTTCATAGTCAGGTAATTTACTCTTGAATTCGTCAATGAATGAAAGTTGACCTATTCCTCTCCCAACATGCATAGGAATGGTAATTTTGGCATCAATTGCCTTAGCTGCTTCAACAGCTTCATCAACATCCATTACATATGTTCCGGAAATAGGAATTAGAGCGATAGTTGGATTTAAACCATCCATCTCTGGGATTTTGTCTGCGTCTCCAGCATGATAGATTGTAATTCCATCAATATCCAAAATAGATCCAATATGTCCTGACTCTTTAGGATGGAAAGGAGTTTTAGTTTCTGGATCTCTAAATCTATGAATATTGTAAGCTGCAATAGCAGAAATTTTAATTCCTTCTATTTCTAGAAAATCACCAGGATTTAACTCTTTCATTTCTTTCTTCTGAGTAATTTTCTCTTCAAAAATCTCTTGAACAATTGATGGTCCAATTAGGATTGTTTTATCTGTTGAGATTTGGTTAATTGCCTCGGGATTGCAATGATCAAAGTGTTCATGACTACTAATCACTATATCTGCATTAGGTAGGTCAGTTTTACCTAGCTTATATGGATCAATATAGATATTCTTTCCCTTAGCTTTAATCAGAAAAGCATCATGCCCTAACCAGTGAATTATAATTCCTTCATACTCAAACATGGTAGATTAAAAGGTAAAATAGACATATATAAAGATTCTATCAAAAGAAGAAAAAAGAAAGGTTTTAGTATACTCTCTTATCATCAACAAAAACGAATATTTTTTCAGGAATTATATGGACTTTAATTTTATCCCCTACTTTTAGCTTAGCGTACTCTTCAGTACGTTCAATAACATCCACTAGAAGAATTGTACCATCTTTTAATAATCCTGTTAACTTTACTTCAGTTCCAAGATATTCGATTGTGTTTATTTCGATTTCAACAGTACTTTCAGATTCCTTATTCAACAGAATATTCTCTGGTCTAATAACAAGGTCAACTTTTGTATCTGCTGGTAGGGGTTCTTTAGTTACAATTGAAATGTGATCACCACCCTCAAGCTCAACAACATCAGCTTTTATTACTTTTCCTGAAACAGTGCTGGAGCTACCAACAAATTGAGCAACAAATAATGTTTTAGGATCAGTAAAAACATCTAGAGGTGTTCCATATTGTTCAATGAAGCCTATATTCATGACCGCTATTCTATCACTAATAGCTAGAGCTTCTGCTTGATCATGAGTCACATAAACAGCAGTCATACCTATTTTCTTGATGATTGAACGAATTTCAGTTCTTAATTCCTTTCTCAGTTTAGCATCAAGATTACTCAAAGGTTCATCACATAAGAGAATATCAGGTTCGACAACGATACTTCTAGCAAGAGCAATACGCTGTTGTTGCCCGCCAGAAAGTTCTGTTGGATTTTTTTCAGCTTGATCTGCAAGTTGAACTAATTCTAACACTTCTTCTACTTTTTCCTTTCTGAAGTTGAATGATATATCCAGAGCAGCTTTTGCATCGAGATATTTTACTTTTCTATTAATCCAGAAATAAGGTTTTGTTACCCAGAAAAAATTAAGTAAAGGATTTCTTCTAATCTTAGCTCTTTCATATTTGGTCTTTCTACTTGGAATCCACTCTGGAAGCTCTTTGAGGATATTTTCATAATGAAATCTAATTGTTGCTTGTAAAGCCCCTATTAAGAATTTCGCTTGTAGGTAGATTGAATTTAGACTATATTTCAATTTGAATGCAGAAATATCTTCTGGAATTCTAAAAACTGGAAGAATATCTTCGACAGTAAATTGCCAAACTTCTTGTGCATCTTTGCCAATAATAAACTCCTTCAAGTTTTCTGCAGCCTGATCTAATCCTTTAAAGGCCCCATAACTACTGAAAGTAAGTTCTTCTATGACTCTTTTAGGACTGATTTTTACAATAAAAACGATTTGTTTTTTTAATCGAAGCTTTAAACCATATTCAACATTCTTAAAAATAGTTAAATGCGGCCACAAAGCGTAATTTTGGAAAATCATGGCAGTATTGCGATTTTGGGGAGGAAGATAAGTTATTTCTTTATCTCCAAGATAAATTTGTCCTTCAAAGGGTTCAACAAAACCAGCGAGAGCTCTTAGAAGTGTGGATTTTCCACAACCAGAAGGTCCCAACAAGGTTGTTATTTCTCCATCATGAATATTCAAAGTTATATTATCTATGGCTACAAAATCATCATAAGCTATACTTACTTTATCATATTTAACAGAAACCATATTTCTCAACACTTTATGACTTGAAAATGAATAATAGAGATAATTATAAAAAGCTTTTCTGAACTCCTTTTTCTCTTAATTATTTTATTCATCCCGAAAGATTCTTGATTTGCTAGAAACTAAGGAATACTCCATAAGAATACTAATCGAAGATTCATTTGGTACGAGAAGTACAATTAATTATCTACTTAAGAAGCATTTTATTTACTGCTGTTTAGTCAATATCTACAGGAAATAGGGAACAGAACTAAAGAAGAAGAGAAGGAAAGCCTTTATGAAAATGGCTAACCTTGAAATATTAGATATCAAAGGGAAAAAATAAAAAGGGAGGGTTGATATGACCTTTGAGAATGAGAGGTGCCAAAATGGCAAAGAGACATCCAACAAAATTTTTGAAAGAAGAATACAATCAAATCCAAAAAGAAGGTCGAGAATGGGTACACAGATCATTGGAAACCCCTTCAGAAACTCAAGTTACAGTAGATGGTAAAGAACTATTGATGCTATGTTCAAATAATTACTTAAATCTAGCAAATCATTCACATTTAAGGAAAAGAGCTATTGAAGCAGTTGAGAAATATGGTGCTGGTTCTGGTTCAGTTAGAGCAATAGCTGGAAATATGGCTATTCATGAAGAATGGGAGCGAAAACATGCTGATTTCAAAGAGCAAGAAGCTTCAATGGTATGGATGAGTGGATTCATAGCTAATGAAGGCGCAATTCCAACACTCGTAAGGAAAGGAGATTTCATTATTTCTGACCAATTAAATCATGGTTCAATTATTGATGGAGTGCGTTTAACTAAAGCTGTAAGAACAATTTACAATCATATAGATATGGGCAGTTTAGAAGAGAGATTAAGAGAAGCAGATGCTGCAGATCCAAATGGAGAAAAGAGAATCTTAGTTATCACTGATGGAGTTTTTTCCATGGATGGAGACATGGCACCATTAGATGAAATACAGAAACTAAGTGAAGAATACGGAGCTATGATATTTGTCGATGATGCTCATGGAGACGGCGTTTTAGGTCGAAATAAAAAGGGTAAAGGCATCGTTGATCATTTTGGTTTACAAGGTGATGTTCAAGTTGAGATGAACACCTACTCAAAAGCAATGGGTGTGGTCGGTGGTGCTATAGTCGGTTCTCAAGACTTAGTCAATTTCCTTCGAAACACAGGTCGTTCTTATCTTCTTAGTGGTTCCCAACCTCCTGCGGTTGCTGGTGCAGCTCTTGGTTCATTAGAATTATTAGATCCCAAATCTGAATATCATATTCCAGTAGTTGAAAAACTTCTAGACAACTGTAGTTACTTCAAGAGTAAAATAGTTGATATGGGTTATGGACATGATATAACAGTTGCTTCAGCAAAATGCCCAACAGCTATTGTCCCTATCATCTGTGGAGAAAATGATGTTGCTAAGAATCTAAGCGATAGACTAATGGAAGAAGGGATATTTGCCTTACCTATTGTCTTTCCAATGGTTCCAAGAGGAACAGCTAGAATACGTGTCATGATGAATGCAGGTTTAACCAAAGAAGATTTAGATTATGCTTTAATGAAATTCGAAGATTTAGGAAGAGAATTAAAAAT
>JAUWJS010000050.1 GCA_030607575.1 Candidatus Heimdallarchaeota archaeon
AACATTACGCTTCAAACTGATGATTTCACCTGCCATGAAACACCCTAAATTATCGTGTTCTTTTTCATCAATTAATTTGAATTGTGTTGAATCTCCACCAGGTACATGATCTTCATTCCAAATCTCAGCTTTTGCAGCAATTCTGAGAGCTCCTAAATTATCTTGCTCATAGAGTTTCTTTCGATCACTGATAGACAATCCTTCTTTAATCCAATTTTGTTCGTTTTCAAAAGTTTTAGATACAAATTCTGATGGTACAACACGAGCTCGTGTATTAACTGTTGATCCTATGACTCGGGTAATATTTGAATCAAGAAGTTTTTCTTGATATAGTGAAGTGAGAGCTTCTGTTTTTACAATCTCATCAGTGAAAAGATAAGCAGTTCCCATCTGAATACCAGGATTTATCAAATCAAGATGACTTCCGATCATTCCAGCTACCATAGCAGCTCCAAGTTCATCCCCTATACCTCCAGCATATACAATATTGATTCTGTCAGAAATCTGATCTGCATTAATACTGAGATACTGTAAGATTGATTCCCAAAGAGTTAAGGATGTAAGAATACCTATATGACCTCCACATTCAGAGCCTTCTAAAATCACATGCTGGTGACCGTTTTTTATTGCTTCTTTGAATAAACTTAATGCTGGAGTATGAATGATAGTTTTCATCCCCATATTTCGAATTCTTGTTGCTAGTTGGATAGAACCTGCAGCTATTAGACAAATAGGTGTTTTATTCTGTTTCATTAGAGATATATGAGCTTCCCTTCTCTCTTTCATTACTTCTAAACCAATAATTCCCCCTGCATAATTCTGATTTTCAGGAAATTTCGAGGTGAATTCTGCTAATAATTCTTCAGTTTCTTCCTTTAGTAATCCTCCCATAGCTAAAACTGGTAATGCTCCTTCTTCTGCTACTTTAACTGCAAAAGCAGTCTTATCTGTAATATTAGCCATAGGACCTTGGATGATAGGTAATTTAATTTTTAGACTTTTTGCAAATTCGCTATCTTCTTTAAAAGGCCAGTTGGTAGAAACTGTTTCAATTTGTTCTCGAATGATATTTTGAATTTCTGACAAAAATGATCTTAAATCATTGAAAATTTCTTTAATAAATGGAGCAAAACTAAAACCTATATCACTTGGTAAAAATGAATGTTTTATTTCTTCTGAATCAAAGAAATGAGATTTGCTTGAGAGTTGCGTTAGATATTTTAGTAGTTCTTCCTCTCCTTTATCAGAATTTTCTTTCTCAAATTTTCTCAATTCTCGTATTGAATTATTTGCGATTTTACCAATCAATCTATATTTCTTTGAAAAGCTTTCTCCTGCAATATAAGTATCGCTCTCATCTAGCTTTTCTAGATATTCTTTGGTCAGCGAACTAAGGGGACACTCAGGAAGAAGATAGAGTTGTCCTTCTAGAACTACGCCTAAAGCTCCTCCAACTAGAGCTGAAACAATGTTATAGACACCAAACCCACCCTGTATAATAAAAGGAAATCCAGCTTTATTGAATTCTTGAATCAAAATAAATGATGTTTGATCACTTATTGTTCCTCCTGATTCATACCCTTTTGCTAGGAAAAAATCTGCCCAACCCGCTCTTTTTTGAGCCTCATCCAAATTCACAACTTCAGCAACTTTCCACTTAAGCTTCGAATCTATTTTTGTTAAATCGTCTTGTTCTATCTCAAAAGCTATTATACCAATAGGTATTGAGTGAGCTTCAGATAGAACCGATAAAGATTCTATATCTGGGAATCGAACTCCCCATAGCTTATCTGAAGGAATCTTACTTGAACAAGTCTCAATTACTTTTTTCGAAACGCTTTCTTCTAATCCTTCAAGATCGATTAAACCAATTCCACCATTCAATGAAAGTTCAATCGCTAATTGAGGGTTACTTATTCCCCTTGGTGAATAGCCCCATATTATTTCGTTTAATCTCAGTTCTTTTTCTAATTGTTTCTTAGTTTTCATCTATAACACCCTAAACTGGAGAGATTCCATGTTTTCTTTTGGGAGACTGTTCTCTCTTATTCTGAAGCAAATGTAAAGAAGCTATGATTTCACTTCTAGTTTCTTCAGGAAAAATAACTTTGTCAATATAACCTAATTCTGCTGCTTGGTAAGGGTTTGCGAATTCTTCTTTGAATTCTTGAGTGAATTCTTCAAGAACTTTTTCAGGTTCCTTTTCTTCCTTCAATCTTCTTTTGTAGAGAATACGAACTGCTCCTTCTGCTCCCATCACAGCTATCTGAGCTGAAGGCCAAGCAAGATTAATATCTGTTCCTAGATGCTTGGAACTCATTACTATGTAAGCTCCCCCATACGCTTTTCGTACAATAATAGAAATCTTTGGAATAGTTGCCTCTGAATAAGCATAGAGCAACTTTGCACCATGTCTGATTATTCCTTCATGTTCTTGTTTGACACCTGGAAGAAAACCAGGAACATCAACAAAAGTTAATATTGGAATATTGAAAGAATCACAAAATCGGATGAAACGAGAAGATTTATCGGCTGCATTATAATCAATTGCTCCTCCCAAGAAAAGAGGTTGATTTGCAATAATTCCCACAGTAAACCCTTGCATTCGAGCAAAGCCTACTATGATGTTTTTAGCCCAATCTTCATTCAATTCTAGGAAGCTATCAGAATCAACAATTGTTCCTATTATGCTTTTCATATCATAAGGTTCATTCTCTTCATCTGGTATCAGTTCGCGAAGCGAGGTTTGCTCACTTTCTTCGCTTGTTTCTGGGTCAAATGGAGGATCATTTAGATTGTTTGAAGGTAGATAAGAAAGTAGTTTTCTAGCCAAGTCCAGAGTTTCTTCTTCGCTTTCACCAACTAAATGACTCACACCTGTTTTCTTGCTATGGACAATGCTTCCCCCTAAATCGTAAAAAGATATATCCTCCCCTGAAACAGTTTTTACAACTTCAGGACCAGTAACAAACATAAATGAATTTTCTTTATTCATTAAAACAAAATCAGTTAAAGCAGGTGAGTAAACTGCTCCTCCTGCACAAGGACCTAGAATAATAGAAATCTGAGGAATCACTCCAGAAGCTTGAGTGTTTCTAAAGAAAATATCACCATAACCCGCTAATGACGCAACTCCCTCTTGAATTCTTGCTCCACCTGAATCCAAAATTCCTATAATTGGATTTCCAGTTTTGATTGCAAGATCCATTAATTTACAAATTTTTGTTGCTTGAGCTCTCCCTAAACTTCCTCCAAAAACTGTGAAATCTTGACTGTAAATGCAAACTTGTCTCTCAGAAATGGTTGCATGACCTGTTACTACTCCATCTCCTAATGGTTTGTCGTTTTCAAGATTAAATTTTGTAGATTGATGTGTAACTAATGAATCTATTTCAACAAAAGAATTCTCATCAACAAGTAATTCAATTCTTTCTCTTGCTGTAAGTTTACCTTTTTTATGTTGATTCTCAACCCTCTTTTCTCCCCCCCCTTCCAAACTTTTCTTCCTCTTCTCTTGGAGCTCAGAATAGATCTTTTTTTCTCTATCACTAGCTCTATTCTTATGATTCTGATACATTAGTATTGCTTATAAACAGTAGAATAAAAACTCATCTTCTTTCATGATAAAATAATGAAAGAAACTTTATAACCTACCAATTCTGATGCGGTCTTATGACACATAGAGTTGATTATATGAACACTGTTCATTATGACACAGTATCTTCAACAATGGATGCGATAATTAAGCATCTCAAGAATGATATAGATCACCCAATTCTAGTAGTGGCTAAACAACAAATTGAGGGAAGAGGAAGAAGGGATTCAGAATGGTTTTCACCAGTTGGGGGCCTTTATGGAACTTATGCATTCCCATTATCTTCTAAATTGCAACCTAGACAATATAGTTTTTTACACTATGCTGCAGCTCTAGCAATTCAACAAACTATTAAGAAAATATATGGAATTGAAATTTTAGTAAAATGGCCAAACGACATAGTTTTCAAAAATAGAAAATTAGGTGGAATATTACTCGAGTTAGTATCTTTACAATCAGAATATTTACTAGTGGGAATAGGAATTAATATTGAATTAAAAGAAGAAAATATTCTAGCTTTTGAACAGTTAAAAGCCACATGTTTAGAAGAAATTACTTGTAATCAGATTCAGAAAAATGAATTCATTAAAATCCTTTCAGAATATATATTTGAGTATGTGAATTTAGTTACAAAAGAGAACTATGAGAAATTAATTTCCTTGTTTAATATGAATTCACTCAACATGAATAAAGAACACTCGTACAAATCTGAAGTGTATTTATGTAGAGGTATTTCTAATACTGGGGAGCTAAGACTCGAATCATCTAACAAAGTGCTAGTAGATGTTCATATAAATGAATCAAATAACTTAACAATCATGAACTAGCGACATTAATTCTCCAACATAAAAGTTTAAAAATGTATAAGATTTTCTTTGAGTAGGTGTTAATAACAATGGCTCCAATATTCATCCCAACAATATTTAGTGTTTTCATAGTAATTGGTTTCTTTGGACTTATATCTGGTTTTATTATATGGGGTGTCCGAAAACTGAATACAGGAATTACCAATAGAAGGCTTAGAAGAAAATTAACTACAGCAACAATGGGAAATCGGAAATAACATCCACTTACTCACTTTTTGCATATGGATTCTTTATAAAGGAACAAGTAAACTTAAAATGTTTAAATTTATTAAAATAATTGATGAGTACTAAAAGAAAATTACTAGTTATTACATTAATATTGATTTTTATAATGCCAGCTTTAGTCCAGTTCTTTCAAGCATCAGCTGAAGAGATCTATACCAGAGAAGTGCATCTTAGTTGGCAAAATGACCCAAGCACAACCATGACAATAAGTTGGAAAACATCTGAAAGCACTTCGTCTATTGTACAATATGGGTTAGATAGCACTTATGGTTTAGAGGAAATAGGGTTACCAGGATTGTTTCATGTAGTTGAACTAACAGGTTTAACCCCCAATACAGCATATCACTTCAGAATCGGTAATGGAGAAACTTGGAGTCTAGATAAGGATTTTAAAACAGAAAACATAGACGACCATGCAACTTTCTTTGCTATGGGAGATTCTAGACACAATCGAGTAGACAGAGCATTTTCTGCAATGCAAATGTCACAAATATCTGCGGATTTTGCTGTATTCACAGGAGATTTTGTGGATAGTGGTCTAGATGTAATTCAATGGACAAATTGGTTTTATGATTTTAGATTTTTATTGAATGAAATTCCTTTTATGCCAGTACTGGGAAATCATGAAAAAAACCATTCAAATTACTATGATAATTTTGCATTGCCTGGAAAAGAAGAATATTATTCTTTTAACTATGGACCTATTCATTTTGTAGCTTTACATACTTGTGTACCCGATTACGGAGGAACATTTGACGAACAAATAAGCTGGTTACATGCAGATTTACAAGCACATAATGATTTTGCCTGGAAGATTGTGATTATGCACAGACCTGCTTTTGCTTCGTCGCCAAGATATAACAGCGGAGATTATGATGATGTAAAAGCGTTGTTAGTTCCAATTTTCGAACAATACAATATTTCCATGGTTATAACTGGTCACGACCATTTCTATGAGAGACTAATAAATAATAATATTACCTATGTAATTGCAGGGTCAATTGGTGCACCTCTTTATGAATTTAATCCATTTTATAGAATTAACCAATCAATAACTGGAGAATCAACTTATCATTTCACATTGTTGGATGTATATCCTAATCAGCTGGATTTTAGAGCTTTCAGAACAGATTATAGTTTATTGGATGAATTTACTTTCAATAAAGAAGACAAACCAGATCTTAGAGTAGAAGTTGTTCAAAATAAGTATTCTGGGTTCTATAATGAGACAAAGGAAATAAAAATTAGAATTACCAATATAGGGGAACAGAACATTTCTGAAACAACAGCAGCATCAATAGAGAGCGATTTTAGTGTACTTCAAACCTTTGATGTTCCTGCATTAGATGTGAGAGAATCATATGAATTTCAGTATAATTGGTCAGTTTCTGAACCTGGAGCTTACAATATGACGATAAATATTGATATCAATGAAATTATAGATGAAATTGGGGAAGGTAATAATGAAATAGTTTTGTCTTATACAGCACTTGAAATTCCAAAAAAAACAAACTACACATCAAATCTCATAATGATTGCTTCCTTTGTTCTGATGTTAATGGTACCTGTAATAAAAAGAAGAAGAAAGAATAACTAAAATTCTTTCTCATTTTTGTTTTTTCTTAATCAATTTCATCGCCATAGATGAAAGAATTATCACGAATATACTTGCTCCTATAATGATATATAGACCATAGGAAGCAAAATATCTAGTATCAGTACTTGAATAAGAGATTTCTGGAGTAACATAAGAATCATATTCAAACTCCCACAAATAGCTTTTTCCATCAGATATATTACTAACCTGGCATCTAATTATGGGATCAAAATTCCATTCATCATAATAATCAGGTTGCAGACCATGCACCAAAAATTCAACAGATTCAGTTAAATTTCCATACCATACTCTACCTGTTGAAACAAAATAGGTTATTCGAACATATGTATCAGAATTGATTCTTTTGAACGAATTGAATGAAGAATATGATAATGTTGTATTTGAATATCCTGCAAAAGAGACATTAGCAGCAATTACTTTTATTATTTCTGGAGTAGGAGCAGAAATCAAGTCATCTAAGTAATCACTCTGATCTAAGGATAATTCAATTTCAATAAAATCTATAGGTGTATCATTTACTCTTAAGTCAACAGGTCCAGTTACAGCACCTACATACGAATAAGAAGAATCAAAAGGAAGTACTACAGTTATAATTTCTGTTTGATTGTGATTATAAAAAATATAGTCAGCTGATGTCGCAATTCTAAATCGATTAAAAGTTTTTGCATCAATATCTAATAGAACATTTGCTTGAGCCATAGTTATATTTACATCTTCATCTAAAGGAAGAATACCTATGTGTTGCCATAATTTGCTGTTTACAGGGATCGGATTAGCAACTGAGAGTTTTGGATTTAAAGCTAGAATAATGAAGAACAAAGAAAGCAGAATTAACAATGAATTTGATTTAATTTTATTTGTCTTCATTACAGCTTAAACATTTTCAAATAACAATAAATAGTTTTGGTATTCATCGTATTTTCATCCTTTGTGTTAAGGTCTCCTTCTTGGTAGGAGACGTTTCCAAGAAGGGAGGGGTTTTATAAAGACACTGTAATGCACAAGTGAAAAATAATATCTAGGAAACTTAAACGATTTTTTTTGTGTCTTACACAGATTAATTTTCTTCTAGACCTTATTAGAAGGAGAGAAGTTTTTTCGATATTGATAGGAGGGATTGAACCAAAACTTAGGTCTCTTCCATAGTTACTGTATTGTAATCACAAGTAGGTTCTACGAACTTAATAGAACACTCCTTACATTCTAGATAAGGTGAGTCTCCCCTGAGTCCATTGTAAAGGAACACTCCAAGTATCAACAGTAGAAAAAGCCCGATCTGGATTAGGATTGTGAAATAACCTATTTGTGAGGATAGATTTGAAACCTGAACAATTAAAGCGGTGTATGCGCCTAATCCTACACCTAAACTAAGTCTAAGAAGAACTTTAATCAATTTGTTGTTTGGTTTTAGAAAAACTTGTGATAATGCCATTGCTACCCCAAAAGCTACAAATATCCCATTAGCATAAGGAAAGCCTGTAAAGAAAGATAGCATGGAAAAAAATACTATTGTATAAGAAATAAATGCTATAAAAACGCTAGTACAGCCTACACATAAGAATAAGGATCCAATTCTAAAAATATGATTGTTAAATTTATCACAAGCAGGATGATGTACTAGGTACTGCATCGAAAAAATACGAACCCTATTGCTGAAACTTCTTTTCTTTTTTGAAGAAACTGATTGTTTCTCTTTAGGTTTCACAGAATTTGACACCATTAATTCTTTCCCTACTAAATTCTGAATTCACTTAGGTAAAAATAATTATTGCTTTCTACGTCTATCTCAATTAATGTCCCATTTCTTAATCTCTCTGTTGGTGGTCCTAGAGAAGGTAAAGCACTTGAACTAACTACTATTGAATCTTCAGTCTTATAGAGCTTCATTGTAAAATAAAGTGGATCTTTTCTGTAATATACACCTACCCAAGCTTTTTTGGGAGAAACCAAGATGAAATTTGCTGCAGTATAATCCCAATATTCAAGGATGTCATCAATAATTTGTCTGTTGAGGTTCCACTCATTTTTACCCATTTCAGTAAGTAGTGAGTAAAAATATTTTTCAGAGTCTGTGCTTCCTCTTAGGAAAAATTTTCGATCATCATAGTTCTTAATTTGACTCTTTATAGTACCATTATGACCAAAAACATATTCATCCCCATTATACCAATAGAAGGGATGATTATTCTTTAGCTTGACTTCAATATTAGGTGATGCTTGTCGTGCATGTACAAAAATAACATCGGTCTTTAGTTTTTTCAATTCTCTAATAGGGTTACGTTCAAAAATAGCTTCACGAAATCTTCTGAGCTCAAAATGATCATCTTTCACAAAGGCAAAACCGTACCCATCTTTGTGTTGTTCTAGTTTGGTTTCATTTCTCTCATGAACGTCTAGTTTAGAACCACCTACATAATCTGAACACGATCCAATAAACTCTTCCAAAGTTTTTTCAGAAACAGCTTGTCCGATATTCAAGAAGAGTCTACACATTGTATTTCACAACTAACAAAAGAGAAGAAGTATTTAATTGTAACTCTTAATTTGCAGAATATTCAAAAAATTTCTTCTTTTTTCAAATCCTTAATCGTTTGAGATTCTTGGACCACAAAATCAGTTTTTCATTTAATTTGTTTTGCATTAACAACAAAGTCTTCTTTCTTAACAAAGAAGAAAATGACCATAGCAGAAAGAATCATAATAGATGTGGTAATTATTAATAGAACTTCTAGACCAAAGATATTCACCTTACCAATTGACCATAAAGGAATTGCACCTCTAAAACGACCATAGAGAATACCTCCGATTATAGGTCCTAAAACTGCACCTAGATTGTTGAACATTTGAACATTTCCAAATTCCATTCCTCGTTTTTCATCTTCAACTAAATCAGCTTGTAGTGCTCTAAATGCAGGCATATTAATCTGTTGGACAAGTTG
This sequence comes from Candidatus Heimdallarchaeota archaeon, assembly GCA_030607575.1. Classification (GTDB taxonomy): domain Archaea; phylum Asgardarchaeota; class Heimdallarchaeia; order Heimdallarchaeales; family Heimdallarchaeaceae; genus UBA460. The sequence goes on from JAUWJS010000050.1 coordinate 9,244, forward strand.
TCGAATTATAAACAATGCAATGATCGCATATACAACCATTTCAAAACCTAAGAAGAACAATAAAATCGCTGATATTAGTCCTGATATAACAACAAGATGTTTCTTACTTGTTTTATCTGCTAGATATCCACCTAATGGATTAAATGTAACACCTACAATCCCTGAAATTCCAAATACAACACCAATAAATTCAGGAGTTAATGCATAGCTATCTACTAAGAACAATGAAAGTATTGGAAAAATCATTGCGAAATTAAAACCATTCGTAAAACTTAGAAAATAGATGGATTTTAGACTTTTAGTCCTTTCTCTCCAGAATGAGGGCTTAAATAGTGATGGTACTCTAAACCTAATTTTCACAGTTGTTATGAGAACTTCCTTAAGAGCAATCCAAATTTCTTTAAAACTCATCCTAGCTTTCCCTGTTTTTGGGTCAATAACCATGAGATTGAAAGCTAAAAATGACAGAAAGGAAAATGTTCCAAGAAGGAAAAAAGTAATTCGGAATGCACCAATATCATTTCCTACCATAAGTTTCGACAGAGAAAATAATCCTCCACCTAGGAATGGACCTATTGCCCAACCCAAGGTTTGAGAAAGAATAAACCAACCTAAATTCCTTCCCCTCTTATTATCTGCGGCTATATCTACAATTGCTGATTCTGCAGCGGGCCATACTAACGCAGAAGCTACACCTTGGAAAAACCTCACAAGAAAGAGAGACCAGAAAGCTTTAGCTAATCCAAATCCAAAGGTTAAAAAGACATACATAGCCAAACCCACTACTATAACAGGTTTCCTTCCAGCAGAATCACTCAGTTTCCCGAAAACAGGTGCTAAAATTGCTCTAGAAATCATCATTGCTGAAGTTAGAAGACCTATCTGAGTTGTGACATCAAGAGTCATGAATCCCCAATCAAAATCAAAGAAGAAGAGATCAGCATAAATAGCCATAAAAGGCAAAATAGCTCCCCAGCCTAAGTTAATAATAAAACTGGATAGCATAAGACCAAGTAAAGTCTGACGCTCTTTCCTCATCAAACTTCGTTCAAAAATTTCTTTTAAAATATTTGCATCTAACTAATCCTACAAATTAAGTTAATAACCTCAAAACTTTTTAAAGTCGCATGCAACTGCTGATTCATGCCCAAACAAACTTTCATCTACGCAAGTAAAGTTACACCTAGTGAAGATACAATCAAACTACGCGGGTGGGTCTATCGAATCCGTAAAATGAAAGATAAAATCTTTGTCATTTTACGCGACGCTTCTGGCATTATACAATGCATAGGATCTGAAAATCAACTATCTTCAGAAGCTTGGAATATGTTAAATGAAGCTGCAATTGAGAATTATATTACAGTTGAAGGTAAACCAGTAGAGGATAATAGGGCAGTAAATAATGTTGAAGTGAAATTAACCAATTTCAGAATTATGCATAAAGGAGAAATCTTCCCTATTGCTAAAGATCAAAGTAAGGAATTCTTGTTAGACAATACTCACTTGTTTGTAAGAAGCTACAAAGCAACTAATGTCTGGAAGGTAAAAGCTTCAGTCTTACGTGCAGCAAGAGAATGGTTCTTTGAAAATGATTTCTATGAAACTACTCCACCTATACTCACAGGTTCAGCTTGTGAAGGAGGTTCAACACTATTTAGTTTGAAATATTTCGATCATACAGCTTATCTCAGTCAAAGTATTCAACTCTATCTCGAAGCTCTCATTTATAGTTTAGAAAAAGTTTATGCGATAACTCCTAGTTTCCGAGCTGAAAAGATGAGAACTAAAAGACATGTCAACGAATTCTGGCACATTGAAGGTGAAGAAGCTTTTGTGGACTTTGAAGGAAATATGAAAATCCAAGAAGAACTAGTAACTTATATTGTTCAATATGTTCTCAAACATAACGCCAAAGAATTCAAAGAGCTGAAGAGGGATACATCAGTTCTTGAAACAATTAAAGCTCCTTTCAAGAAAGTAAGCTACAAAGAAGCAATCAATACCTTGAATGAAAACGGCTTTGACTTGAAATGGGATCAGGATATGAAAACAGAAGAAGAAAGAGCATTATCTAATATTATAGGTGAACCTTTCTTTGTTCGAGACTATCCTTCCAGTCATAAACCATTTTATGTAAAGCTACATGAAGATGATCCAAAATGGTGTTTTTCAGCTGATCTAATGGCACCTGAAGGTTTTGGTGAACTTATTACCGGTGGTCAGAGAGAAGATGTTCTTGACACACTTGTTAGACGTATTAAGGAAGAAGGATGGAAAGTTGAAGATTATGATTGGTATATCGATCTCAGAAAATATGGATCTGTTCCTCATTCAGGATTTGGACTTGGAGCTGAGAGACTGACTTGGTGGTTATGTGGATTAGAGACCATTCAAGAAACATTACCTTTCCCAAGGACAAGAAATAGGGTCTATCCCTAATTTTTCTTTTTAATTGGATAACTTTATAACAATATTTTGAAAACATAGCAGCAGATGTCAATCGAAGAACCATATGGTTTTGAGGTAATATACTTCAAAGAATCCTTAAGAACATGGTATGAAATTAAGGATTTATCATCTAATAAACCAGTTTTCGAGGTTAATATTTTAAGTGGTCGTAAACCTGAATATTACCTACTAGATTCAAAAGGAAGAGAAATTTTTTCATTAAAGAGAATTTCAAGTAGATCAAATGTTTATAGATTTTATCAGAATGACATTAGATATGCAACTTTCTCTTATTCAACAAGTTGTTGCTTTACAAATTATGAGATTCAAACAGAGATGAAGACATACTTAGGATCTGGTTTCATCGGTTCAACCTTTCAATTCGTAGTTAAAAACGGAAAAGTATCATTTGAAGTATACAAAGGTTTCAGAGGTTTTAGAAATAATAACACAATAGAATTATACGATAGTATTGAACCTGAAATAGCTATATTGGTTTCCATATTACTTGATCAACTAGGCCGGAAGCAAAAGAAAAATCAGTTGTATGGTACGAGTACCCATATACATCGCCATATGTAAGACTCAATGCTGCAATAGCGGTATCAAGTTTTTGATAAGTATTGTTTAACTTAATGAAAAGGAAAATAGAAGGAAGTAGTTTCTTCCTTAATTCTGTTTATTGTTTTTCATGTGCTTCATCAAAGAAGTGTACTTTGTGTAGAAGCTTTCCATCTTTACCATGTGGAGTTCTAATCATATGATCTGTAGCTTTTTCTAATTCTCTAACTTCATCTGCTAGAAGACCTGCTTGTCTGACCATTTCATGAGCTCCAGCAACTTTAATCAGTGCTTTTTCTCTATCTTTTTCAACAAAACATCCATTTACGTTTAGACTAGCTGCATGTTGAAGCATTGTTAAAGCAGCTAACGCTTTTGGTCTTGCATATACATTCGAAAATGGATAAGTTGTTGCTACACCTATAGCTGACATATTGCGTGTGGGCAATTTTGGTTTTTCACCAGCTTTTAGTTGTTCTATAACACCATCTATGAGTTCATTGATATATGCAAAAACTCCACAAGTACTGAATGTTGTAATTATGTATCCGTTGAATAAACACATTTCTGTTGCATCAAGAAAATCTCTTTTAGCTCCAATCATAGGATCAAATGGAACAATGATATAGCCAACGCCATCTTCTTTCCATTTTGCTCTCACTTCTTTATCTCCACCATCTGACACAACGATAAGTGGATACTTGTCTTTATATCTATCAATAACAGATTGAGGTCCTTTATCATTGGCATTTGGAGAAATCATAACCATAAGATCTGTTTCAACTTGGTCAATTAAAGGAAAAATTCTTTCTACAGCATCAGGCTTCATTTTGGTTGATGAACTTATGACAGTAGCTTCAATATCTGTTCTACTAGCTCTCTCATCTAACATTATGTCAATTAATGTTGTTAGAGTGATATTTCCTATTTTAACAAAAGTTATTTTAACCATTGTAATCACGCTATCATTTTCATGTACCCTTTATATATTATATTGTACGGCATTATTTCTCAACATTCAAAAATAAATAAATCGTAATGTTTTATAATGTCCCTTGTTTTATCTACTTCAGAATGAAAAGAGACTCCTTAGTAATTGCTACTGCTTCAGTAATGATACTGGCGTTTACGCTGTCTTTGCTTAACATCTATGTTTTTCCAGATATTTTCTTCAATACTAAAATAGAATACAATACTCAAAGCGAAACTTTACTTGGGCTTTTACATCAAGCAGAAAATTTAGGAGTGAATTCTAATCTCTTTGAAAACATGAACGTCACTTATCTTCTTTATGATGCTCCTGAAAATGCTATGGTGAACATTTCACTTATAATTTCTTCAATAGAAGCTAGAATTTCAGCTGTTTATGATTTTCCAGAGTTGATGCCTAGAAGAATGACGATAAACTATAATGGAACAATACTTGGAGTTTCTAACAATTCTGTACAGTATGAAGATTGGATAGAAACAGTTTTTGATAATGGGGATGGAGGAACTTATTTCAGCTATTGGGATAACGTAACAGAAGAATATATCAGTCATTCTAGACATGAAAATTTGAATGTAACTGACTATACTATAGAGGATGCAAAAAACATTTTGGCAACTATCTTTCAAGATGAAAATAGAAGACCAGATTTCGTAATCTATCAACTTGTATCGTACACGGAAAGCAGAGGGCTTTTCAGTCGGTATTCTACAAATTTTGAAAGAATCATTTTTGTTGAAGCTAGTGGTTCTGTTACTTTCTTTATGTCAAATGAAGGTATATGGAAAAAGCCTTTTCTCCTATAGAACACTTGGTTTCCTTTTACACAACTTTTAAAATATAGAAATAACTAATAGAAGACATGGCTCAATCAAGCGCTCCATTTGGTTTTAAAGTAACACAAAGAATACTTGCTTTAAGAGCAACTTATGATATTACTGATGTAGCTACAGGGAATAAGGTCTTTATTGCTAAAAGACGAATGTTTACCTTGACACCCACAATCATTATAGAAAACATCCAAGGTCAAGAAGTTGCTAAAGTAAAATCAAATTTCTTCTTTCAAAATAGATGGAAAATTACCCAAGGTCCAAACTTAATTGGAGAAATAGAATTCCCATTAATAAGATTCTGTGGTATAAAATTTGATGTTATGTTAGCTGGAAATCACTATACTGCTTCTGATATGCTAGGATGGTCATTTAATGCAGTAAGTAGAGACGGAAGTATAGGTTTTACTTTGGATAAGAAAGTATTCAGAATAAAGGACACTTACAAAGTAGATGTATATCCACCTTTAGAACCTTTGTACGGATTAGCTGCAGTACTAGCAATTGATTCAAAATTCTATCAAGGAAATCGCTAGATTCTCCTTTTTTTTCTTTTGAAAGATTTTTAAATGCTTACTTTTTCTCATTGTTAATGAATAAGAAGAAAGAATATGTTTTACCTCTAGTTTCTCAATTTGAAAAAGAAGCTAAACCTCTTGATGTAATGATGTCAGATAATACTTCAATTAGAGTTTATACAACTAAGGCACCTGCAGATAGAAGAAATGGCTATACACTATTTGTTATTTCAGGTTGGGGAACAGTCATACCTTCGTGGGATGAGCTTCTTATTGATGCTGTGAAGGATTTCGATGTAGTCTATTTTGAATCAAGAGAGAAAGGTTCAAGCAGTTTTACTCGAAAATCTGATCTTGGTATGCACAGAATGGCATTGGACATTAAAGACACTATTACAAATCTTGAGTTAGATGAATCAAAACTTGTTCTTTTTGGATCTTGTATTGGAGCAACAACTATTGTTTATGGTATGGTTGAAGAGATGTATAATCCTTATATGCCAGTATTGATGGCACCTCCTGGAAGGTTTGAAGTTCCACCAGTTTTAAGACAGTTAATACCTTTTTTACCTACTTTTATCTCGCCAGTTCTTAAACCTATTATTCGATTCTGGATCAATAAATTCAAAACAGAAGACAAAAAACAAGCAGCTAAGTATATACGAGCTATGGAAGAAGCTGATGCCAAACGATGGAAGAGATTAGGTTTAAGACTTGCTTATAAGAGATATTGGAAAACCTTCCCCAGAGTAAAAAATCATGTACTTCTTATCGCTGCTGAAAGAGACAAAATGCATGATGCAGAAGATACAAAGAGAGTCTCTAAGATGATCAAAAATTCAACCTATCTTGATCTTGAAACCAATAGAAATACTCATAGTGGGGTTATGGTTGATACGATTAGAGAATATTTACCAAAATTTGAAGGAAAAAACTAAGTGCTTGAGTTAAGATTTAAATAGAAATTCGTCTATTTCTTCTTGTGAAAATCAAATCATTAGGCTTAGAAAACGTTCGTTCTGTTGAATGGATAGAGGAGAAGAATGCCCTTCAGTTAATCGATCAAACGCTTATTCCTTTTGAGATTAAATTCAATCTCTACTCCACTGTTTTGGATATCTGTGAAGCTATTAAAACCATGGTCGTTCGTGGTGCTCCTGCAATTGGGGCAACAGCAGCTTATGCTACAGCTCTTGCCATTAAAGAAATAGAAAACATACCAGTTTGTGACAAAAAAGTAAAGTTAGAAGAAAAATTAGATCACATTCAAGCAACCCGACCAACAGCTGTTGATTTGAAAAATTACTCCTTTCTAGTCTATCAAGCAGCCTTGGAAACAAATTTTTCTTTTAATGAAACCTTGCTAGCTGCTAAGAGGTTATATAACCAAATACTGGAAGAATGTAGGTTAATTAGGGAGAAGGGAGTAGAAATAATTGAAGATGGGGAAACCATTTTAACTCATTGTAATGCTGGACCTTTAGCTACTATAGATTATGGAACAGCTCTAGGACCTATTATCAATGCCCATAATCAGGGGAAAAATGTTCATGTTTTTGTAGATGAAACAAGACCTAGACTGCAAGGTGCAAAGATTACAGGATGGGAATTAGAACAAGAAGGAATTAGTCATCAAATTATTTCAGACTCAGCAGCTGCTTTCTTAATGTCTGAAGGAAAAATCGATAAGGTTATTTTAGGAGCTGATAGATGTTTAAAGGATGGAACTATTTCAAATAAAATTGGAACATATTCTGTAGCCATTGCTGCAAACTATCATAAAATACCCTTTTATTCTGCTTTTCCATGGTCAACAATAGATTTAGAATCAGAAAACATTGAAGACTTTAAAATTGAATTCAGAGATGAGAATGAAGTAAAATATGTTAAAAGTAAGGAAGGAGAAGTTTTAGTAGCAAATCCAGGATCAGATGCTTTGAATCCAGCTTTCGATATTACTCCACCAGAATTGATTACAAGATATATAACCTCTAAAGGAGTATTGAATCAAGAAGAATTAATCAATGAAATAAATAAAAAATAGAAAGAAAGATTTACTTTCTTTTTCGAATTAAAGTTACAAGAGCTACAAAGCTTATGAAGCCTA
>JAUWJS010000163.1 GCA_030607575.1 Candidatus Heimdallarchaeota archaeon
GTATACTTATGGCCAAAACAAGGAGAAGAGCTGGGAGAGAGCGATTACAATACCAGATATGTAAGCATTTATAAGCGAAACTATTAGATTTCAAGATAATTTTCTGCAATAGTTGAATTTACAATTATGCAACAAGAGTATGATTTTCCACCATATTTCATAACTTAGTACTATCACTTAAAAGAAGAAACTGATGAGCCCAACATAGAAACTAGAAAAAAAGTAGAAAGTTGAGAAGATACCAAACTTTGTAGATCATATTCCTTTTTAATCGCTTAAGTTAAGATGAATGAAAAATGCAATATGATTTGAAAAAGCTCACTTTATCAAATTTTTCTTTAACAACCACATTTTTCGAGTTCATCTGAAAAATTTGTGCTTTTCATTATGAGAATTAAAATACCAAGGATATCAAATACTTTGTCAACTTCTTTGAATGTAAAACCTGAAATTATTTTATCAATTGCATCATCATTTTCTTCAAAGAATGCGCCCATCTCTTCTGAAGATGTTTTATAAATTTTGTTCAGAAGAGCACCTAGATCTTCAGAATTTATCGTAGTGTTCTTTTTATAGAGTAGCAGTAGACCACGAAGTGTGTCTAGCGTTTGGTTACTAGCTTCACTTTTCCAATAATCTTCTTTATCTTTAAGATTCCAGAATATTTTCGCTGTACGACCATACAGAGTCTCTGATGCAGACTGACCAGTTTTGATTCTTTTTCCAACTTCCTTAACGATATCTACTTTATCTAATTCCTTTACATACCTGTAAATTGTCATTTCAGATTTTGGCTCTTCTGCAATTTGATTATATTTCTCCACTAATTCTTTAATTGTTAAAGGACCTTCTCGTAGAACAATTATAATTGGTTCCATGTTCTTATCAAATAATTTAGAAATAACTGCTTCGTCTCTTATAACCTTGACACCTATTTGAGGTCTAGTAATAACATCTTGGGGTTTATCAACACTCATTCGGCTCACTTTTTCTCTTCATAATAAGTGTCTTTTACTCCCTAATAAGTGTTTTTATAAAACATGTAATGTGTCTTTTCACAAATTGCGGCAAGAGTTTCATAAATCGAAACCTTTAATAACACACATTGATAAGTTATTCTTAAGCAATGAGAACGGTGTAAGAAAATGGCGACAGCAACAATCTCTAAAAAATCAAATATCTCTGACTTCAGGCTCAGAGAAGAAGAATCAGTGTATGACCGTCTTAGCAAATTAAGCACAGGCGCAAAGAAGATCTATTCCTCAACTGGATCTTATCACGATAACCATGAGGTTTCAACTGAATCAATTGAAACTCAATTAGTTAAACAAAAAACAAATGCTTTGAGAAGCATATTACTTCACACTGGTACCTTCTACTAATAGTTTTTCTTTTTTTTTCCTCTTTTCCCTTTTGAATATAATAATCATTAAATACTTACGAATAGCTATTAATCTTGATGTCTTCTCCAGATTTTGACATAATTGTAATTGGAGCTGGAGTATCAGGTCTTTCATGTGCAGCTCATTTAGCTAAAGAAGGTAAGAAAGTAATGGTCTTCGAACAAGAGAAAGGACCTGGAGGGTATTGCTGTTCATATACTCGTAAGAAGCTCATTTTTGACCCAGGAGCTCATTGGATCTTAGATGGACCTGGGTTTAATACTCTATTAGAGTCTTTGAACACTGAGCCAATAGATTTCATTCGTTTGAATTCTGTTTATAGGATACTCGGTCCTACAAAATATGTTGATATTCACTTTTCTGAGAGAGAGCTTTTTATCAAATCTATGAGAAAATCCTTCCCTCATGTTAAAGATGCAAATCTAACTAAGCTGATAGATTTAGCAGATACTATTAAAAAAGAGATGGGTGATATGCCTACTGACAGTCTAGAACTGCTTTCACTATATGGTAAAGCTAAAACGAGCATTACTATGCTCTTAAAAGCTCGCAATATGATGAAATACAGCTCCCTTAAGCTCCATGTTTTCTTAAAAGAATTATTCCCTGGAGACGATTATAAGGACTTAAGAGCTGCGCTCCACATAGCTCCAGGTGAAGACATAACAGCTATTGCACTTTTAGTGTTTCTAGCTTTTGGGATGGAAAAATCTGCTTGGGGTCCTAAGGGTGGTGCTCAAAAGATATCCGATGCCCTTGCTAAAGCTGTTAAGAAAAATGGGGGAAAAATAAGTTATTCCAAGAAAGTAGTGAAAATTGAAGTGGAAAATAAAAGAATCAAAGGAGTGGTTCTAGAAGATAAATCAAAGTTTACTGCTAAATCTGTTGTCGCAGCTTTAGATGCAAAGCAGCTCTATTATCAATTACTGAACCCAGAGATACTTCCAAAGAAGTTCAAGCGTAAAATTGATGAGACTCCCTTTGCAAATTCTTGGTTTTCTGTCTCTATTGTAACGGATTTGAATCCAGCTGATTACGATTTTGACGGTACTGATGTTCTTTTACTGAACACTAATGACATTGTAGAAGCAGGAAAACCTAACAATCCTGAGAAAAATAGTTTTGTTGCAAAATTTAACACACTTCACGATGATTCCTTTAGACTGAAAGGAGCAAAAGAAAATCATCATGGGATCCATCTCCTTTCTCCAGCAACTTTTAACTATGGAAATTACTGGAAAGCAGGAAAGAAGCTTAATCGTGGGGAAAAATACACTAAATTCAAGGAAAAATTTGCTCAAAAGCTTTTAAAACGAATGGAAGAAAGAATACCAAATCTTAGCAAGCACATTGTACAAATGGATATTAGCACACCATTAACATATCATAGATACACTCTCAACCATCAAGGTTCAGGATTAGGTTGGTCAGATATGCTCCTTTGGAAACAAAAAATCAAATTTATGAAAGGTCTTTACCATTCAGGAATGTGGAGCTTTCCAGGCGCAATGGTTGAACCTTCAATTGAGTCAGGAAAAAACGCTGCTAAATTAGTATTGAAATATCTGAAATAAACAATGGGTCGGAGTGCGTTTCTACTAACACAATATAAGTCTATTATTAAATTGAAAACTTCTCTAACTTAGTAAGGTTAGGGGTTAGGAGAGCATATTATCATCAAATCTTAAAGCTCAATCAATAAAGAGAATTCCTTCCTTTTCCTCTTTTCCCTTTATTTCAAATCCATTCTCTTGATACATTCCTACAGCTCTTTTGTTTGCCAATGTAACAGCTGAACCTATATTTTCACAATTTAGCTCTTCAAAATATTTTATTATAGAATTTCTAAACAATGCTTTTCCCAAACCAAAACTTTGGTATGAAGGATCAACAACAAAATCTACAATGAAACCACGTTGATCTATTGGAGCCAGAGTGATAATATATCCAGCTAGCTCTCCTTCATCAGTTAAAGCAAAATATGAAGTTTCTTCACTCAGAGAACCGTAATAACCGCTGAAAAGTCGCGTAATTAAAGATATATTGTAGTCAACACTGTTTTTAGAAAGAATATTTATGTTACCCTCAAAATCAATGCTGGAATAAACTTTGTTTTGGAGTTCTGCTACTTTTGTCCAAGAAATCTCTTTTAAACCAACTAAAGTAAACTTCTTTGACTTTTTCTTTCTAGAAACTTTGAACTTCTTATGAAATTCCAAATTGTCTGTAGATATTTTAGGAAGTTCATTCTTCTCTTTATCATACCATTTTTCTTTGTAATGTGAGAGAGAGAGATTCATTCCAACTTTCATGTAAATTGCAACCAGATTCGTGAGCTTTTCAATGTCTATATTCACAAAACTATTTTCATTGATAGTATGAGTAAAGATAACGTCTATGTACTCTTTTTTGCAAAAATTCATCAACTTATTAAACACATTTCCTTCTTTGAAATTAAAATTGGGTTCGAATGCTGCATAAAGAAGTTCCATTATATTATACGCTTTCTCGTCCCTTATAGAAACTAAAACACCTTTAATATCAGTTTCTTCTTTAAACGCAAGTACATATGTTTCAGGAATATTAAGAAATTTATCTGAGATATCTTCAGGAGTTTTATCGAATAGCTTACCTAAGAAAGCAGCAACATTTTCGAATTCTTCTTCATGATTCCACTTCATCAATAAATGCAAAGCATTTGAATAATATAATGTTTTCCCCCTAAAACGAGCAATCTGGAACTTCGCAACTAACTATGAATTTTAGAATATTCTCAGCCTAATACTGGGAGAATTAGTATTCATTGCTACAACTATCCTTTATATTCATTAAGGATATTTTAGGAGAGAAAAAGCTCTCTCTGAATTAGTATAATTAGTCTATGAACTCTTCTTTACTATGAAGTTTTTCAACCAACTAGGCATAATATATCCAAGATAGCCTAAAAATACGCCTATCATGGCAAAAGCCCATCCTAGATAATAGAATGGTGAATATCCTTCACTAAATGCTGTTATAAGTGTTATTGATACACTATCTAATGCAAAGAAGACAAATAACAGACTTACCGAAATCCCATAAATTGCTATAAGATTGAATCCTGTTCTTGGGAGCTTTTCTGTATTAAGTCTTGATTCTTTAAATGCATAATAGATCATAATCCCATATGATACTAGAGATATAATTGCTAGTAAAATAAGTATGTAAAAC
>JAUWJS010000052.1 GCA_030607575.1 Candidatus Heimdallarchaeota archaeon
TCCTATAAGTGGGATTATACTAGAACTGATGATAATTCTCTTTTTACATCACCATGTATTGCTGATGTTGATGGAGACAAATTATTTGAAATTATCACCAGCACTCATTGGGATGGTCTCTTCTGCATCTCAAATGAGGGAGAACTTCAATGGCAATATACTTTCAGCATATCAGGTAAAACAGGAGAACCTTGTGCAATTGATATAAATGCTGATGGTGTAAGTGAGATTATTGTTACCCATGGTAAATCTTTATTCTGCTTTAATGGAGAAGGAGATATCATTTGGAGTTACTCCTTTAGCAATTATCTTTCGAGTTGTATCGGTGTTGCTAATTTTGATTATGATTCAGATACACTAGAAATTGTCGCTACATCAGATTCTAACATCTATTGTCTTAGTTCTGCAGGAACTCTTCTATGGAGTCAAGCTCTTAACTATGGGATTTACAATAATCCAATAATAGCTGATGTAAACTCTGATGGAAATATGGACATAATTGTATGTTCAGATTCAGGAATGGTTTATCACTTTACAAATTTAGGAATAAAGAGATTTGGAATAAATGTTGAAGAAACACTAATAGGTACTCCTGTTGCAATCGATTTAAACAATGATGGGATTTTAGAAATACTTGTTGTCACAAAAAACAATCAATTGAAAATAATTAGTGAATTTGGTTTAGAGTTACTAACCTATAATTTTCACTCAACAATCAGATCATCTGTTCTAGTAGCAGATTTGGATGGTAATAGAAAGATTGAGTTGTTAGCCATATGTGAAAATGATTATCTCTACTGTTGGGAAATTGTTGGAATACCAGCTAGTGGAATGCAAAGAATATTAGCATATAATGGTGGTCCTGCTAAAACTCGAACAATAGATAGTGATGGAGACTATCTAGACGATACAAGTGAATTGGTTTTAGGGACCTCTGCTTCATCACCAGATACTGATAATGACAATATACCAGACGGAATAGAGGCATATGTTTATCGCACAAACTGTAAATCTAATGATACAGATGAAGATCAAATAAGCGATTATGATGAGATATACAGCTACAAAACTAGCCCAACTACAAATGACACAGATTCAGATAAGCTATCAGATTGGGATGAGCTGTTTATTTATAAAACCAACCCTAGAAAGGCTGATTCAGATAATGATTACATCAATGATTGGTGGGAGATTAAATACAACCTTAACCCATTAAGATATGATTCATACGAAGACATAGACAATGATAAACTAACTAATCTATCCGAGTTTGTATACAATACCCATCCCAACTGCTCAGACACGGACTTTGACCTTATTGATGATTACTGGGAAATTTGCAATACTCTTGACCCATTGATTAATGATTCTATGGAGGATCCTGACTCCGATATGCTTACAAATTTTGAAGAATATACATATAAAACTGACCCTCAGAATAACGATACAGATCTGGACACTTTATCAGATTATGATGAGGTCTATATTTATCCAACAAACCCCTTATTGGTAGACAGTGATTTTGATAATTTATCTGATGCAGAAGAAATTCTAATCTATGGTACGAATCCTGTTTTAGAGGACACTGACCAAGATATGATCTTAGATTGGTGGGAAGTTCAAAACAATTTAGATCCTTTCGTGAATGATAGTTTGGAAGATTTTGATTCTGATGGATTGAACAACTTCGATGAATATGTTTATGGAACCAATCCCCATTCAAACGACACAGATTCTGATCTCATGGATGATCTTTATGAAATTGAAAACGGTTTGAATCCCTTTGTTGATGATTCACAAAAGGATAAAGATTCAGATTATCTGACAAACATAGAAGAATATCTGTACCACACAGACCCCTCCTATGAAGATTCTGATCATGATACTTTAGTTGATGGAGAAGAGGTTAAAGTGCATAACACTGACCCTCTTAGCAAAGATTCAGATTCAGATTTTATGCTAGATGGATATGAAGTAGATGTGGGTTTAAATCCTCTTCTTAATGATTCATTCTATGATTTTGATAATGATACTTTAATCAATTTAGTTGAATGGCAATACAATACCAACCCATTTTCAAATGATACAGACTCTGACAAGTTACCAGATTCTTGGGAAATTGCTTATTCTCTTCATCCTAATCATAGCAATACTTATTCTGATCCTGACTTTGACGGTCTTAATAACTTAGCAGAATACAAACATGGTACTCACCCTACCTGGTACGATTCTGATCATGACACTCTTCCTGATGGCTATGAAATAGAAAATCTCCTTAATCCCCTTGTTGCTGAAGGTAATCAAGATAAAGATAAAGATAATCTCAAAAATACTCTTGAATATGTATATAAAACTGACCCAAACAATGTCGACACAGACGGAGACGGCTTATCTGATTACTTGGAAGTTAAGATTTATCACACTCGACCCCTCAAAGCTGATACTGACAAAGACACTTTACCAGACGGTTGGGAAGTTGAACATGGCACAAATCCTCGTATTGCTGATGCTTATGAAGATCCTGATAGAGATGGTATTGCCAACATTCGTGAATTTGGTTTAGGTAAGCATCCTAACAAATGGGATAACTGGTTTCTTCTTTGCTGCGTTATTTTGCTTCCTGTTTGGGCTGGTATTTGTTATTCTTGTGTTCTTCTTTGGCGCATATCGAATAAATATATCATTGCACGCAAACAAGGTTACTTTACTCATAAAGAACATATGATAGCCACTGATTTTGGTTTCTCTCACGGTTACGATTATCACTTCGCTCAAGAACATGGTTTTTCTACCAAAGAACAATGGAATAATGCTATTTCTAATGGTTACTGTTCCTTTGATGACTGGGTAGCTGCTAATGTGTCTGGTTTTCCTGCCATTGATTTCCAACTTAAAGCTGAATTACTCGGCTTTGATAATTTCTTTGTTTTCCTTACCAGTCTCAAGAGAGATTTGCGCAGATACAAATATCGAACCAACAGACTCACTTCCATTGTTGTTGATTTAGAATCTAATACAACTACCAATCTTCGACGCTTGAAACGTTTTCATAAGTCCATGGTCAGATATATTCGTGATATCATCGAAACCCATGATCGCCTTGTTCTTTACACCAGTGTTCCTACTGGAGATATTGAACTTTCTAAAGATCTCAAAAACGAAATTGAACGAGGAGTTATTTGGATAGATAAAAGTAGAAGGACCATGTTAATACTTCGTAAGAAGCTTACAAAACTTAAAATTTTGTAATCTTTCTTCTTCAAGGATTTTCTTCCTTCACTTTATCTAGCTTAATTACGTAAAGTTATTAAGCACATATTGATTTCTTCACTCATATGGTCACTATAATCTGTGGAAATAAGCAGTTTGATGATGTAGAAATTTTCTGTTTCGATAAAGATGGTACAGTACTTACTCTCAACATGTATAGACCCGTTATGAAGAAAAGAGCTGAATTACTTCTAGAGAAATACGGATTGAAACAAGAGAACTATAAGGATTTACTTGCTCTAATGGGACTTAATCCTGAGACTCATGAGATAGATTATAAAGGACCTATTCACATTGAACGTGTTGAAATTATTCGCAGAACTAGAGAATATCTCCGAACATTTTCCATTAATTCCTCTATAGAAGATATTGCAGAACTTTTTGATGAGGTTGATCATTTAATCGATTTTACAGAATATGTTGAAGCTTTTAAAGGAGCTAGTACCCTTTTGGATTCATTAAGAAGTAAAGATATTAAGCTGATGTTATCTACTCATGATAGTACAGAACCAGCAGCTCAACAATTAGCTAGTGCAGGTCTTTTTGATTACTTCGACCTTGTTCTTGGGTTAGATATTGATTCTCCTTATCAGGCTAAACCAGCTCCCGACATGCTCCAATATGGTTGTAAAATTCTTGATGTAGATATTAGCAAATCCATTGTTGTTGGAGATGACGAACGTGATTTACTTATGGGAAGGAATGCAGGAGCTTTGGCTTGCATTGGCGTTCTTTCGGGTAAAGCTGAAGCTAAAGATTTCGAACATGCAGATGTCATAGTAGATTCTATTGCTGATATAAAAATTAAGTAAGTTCTGCTAATTTATTCTGTGATATTTCTTTTTTGATTTATAATTTAGTTTATACAGCAAATAAAAAAAGGATAAAAATGGAAGATATTAGTTATCTTCTATTTCAACACCTAAGTAATCTTCAATAATTCCTCTTAGTTTATTTGGAGTAACTCTCAAATCATCAATTATTCTTCCATCTTGAAGTCGAATCAGTCTAAAACCTGGACGAACTAGAGATAAATCATGGGTTGACATTAGTATGGTTGTGCCATATTTAGCAGCTGTTTCCATAAGCAATGAAATGATATTTCGCGCTAATCTTGAGTCAAGATTTGCACTTGGTTCATCTGCAAAAATTATAGGAGCTCTTCTTGCCAAAGCAACTGATAAAGCTGCTCTTTGCCTTTCTCCTGCTGATAACTCTACCGCATAAGAAGAAATCTTATGATCAATCTCAACATCCTTAGCTATGTCTTCAATGCCCTCATTGAGATCATCAGTTCTATCATTGAAGAGTCTTGGAATAAACATATTTTCCCTAACTGTATATTGATCAAATAGATTATTGACTTGACTAATCATGGCAATTTCATGAAATCTGAAATCAGCAATATCTTTTAGATTACCATTTACTATATCAAAATCTTTAATCAAAATGTTACCTTCATCTGGATTTTCGACACCAGAAACAACATTCATTAAGGTGGTTTTACCAGCGCCTGATTTCCCAGAGATAACAACGAAATCTCCTTTGTTAACAGTGAATGTCAAATCTTTCAAAACATCATTCTTCATTCTTCCAGCAGGGAAGGATTTGCTGAGATGTTCTACTCTGATAATCTCCTCTGACTTCTTGGGATAGTCAAATTGTTGTTCCAGAATTGGTTTAACTTCACTGAAAGAAACGCGTGAACGCTTATTATTCGCTTTAATATGTTCATCAACTTGGGTTTCATCTGTTCTCTTCATTATTTCATAAACTTCATCAGCATTAACTTCATTAGGATTATAGATAACGGAAAATTTCTTTGATGGATGAATGTCAAATTCTACAATATGTTTGTAGTTTCCGCTGACATATACTTCATCTGGAACACGAACAAATTGAGAACTATCAATTATTGATTGAAGCGATGATTCTTGAGGACGCATTATGAACTCCAATTCACTTCTGTCCAAATCAGTGTTCACTCCAACAAGACGTCCATCTCTTATAATGTAGCTTTTCTTGAAAGCATTTCTGAATCGAAGATCATGCGTTACTACCAATATAGTAGTCCCATAATTCTCGTTCAAATCTCTGAATGTTTCTACGATATCATTAGTGTTAGCTGTGTCCAATTGTCCTGTTGGCTCGTCAGCCAGCAATATTCTTGGTTTTTTAGCTATTGCCACACCTATGCTTGCTCGCACTGCTTCACCTCCAGAAACTTTTGTTACTGGATTCATTCTTATTTTCTCTAGATTTAGCATTTTTATTAGTTCATTTGTCTCTTTCTTTGCTTTCTCTCTTGCTACATATCTCATTTTCATTGGTAGCAAGATATTTTTCTCTAATGTCAATGATGAAAGGAGATTTTGTCCTACGAACTGGTTTACTATCCCCATTCTTCCGTACCTAAATTCTCTCATCTGTTTTTCTCCCAGTTCGGCTATATTGATTTCATCAACATATATTGTACCTCCACTGGGTTTTTCTAGTCCTGAAAGAATCTTAATCAGTGTACTTTTTCCAGATCCGCTTGGACCGATGATACTAGCTACTTCTCCTTCCTTCACATAGAGGTCTAGCCCCCTTAATGCCGAAACCTTTACTTCTGTCAAGGGATCGTGGTACACTTTGATTAGGTCTTTTGTTATTATCATCTCTTATTCACTCCATCATTGTTGGTGCATATTTTGTAAATTCCTTTTTTAGGAAGTAAGTCAAGCTTAAGTATATCAGCGCCGGTATTCCTAGAAATATTGCTATCAGCATTGCTACTGGATAATTCACATATAGTGAGAACTGTTCGATTCCATAGTTCAGCTGTTTCAGTGTTGGATATATCACCGCTATTCCCCCTGCTGCTCCCAGAACTAGTGCTGGTATTATCGCTGCTACCGTTGTTTGTATTGCTGACATGTTTATTATTTTCGTTGAGTTTATCCCCATTTTCTTCATTATGTCATGTTTTATTACACGTTTCTCTAGAATCTTTATCGCTGTTGTAAATGTTGAGAACATTAGCACAATTAAAGCAACAAATAGCGACAGGATCATTTCTATGATAAATATATTATACAATGGTGTTTTTAGACTATCTTTCACATCTTCAATTGTTTTCACTTTCATATCTTGTTCTTTTTCAAACAGTTTGTCTACTACTATTTGCGCATCTCTATGGTTGTGTGTTTTTATGTACAGCTCATCACTTGTTTTTAATCTTCTCACCACGACATCCTCTAATATTTCATAAGCTTCTACTGATATTATCATCATATATTCGTCTTCTTCGTAATCTCCTTCAAAATAATACATTGGAAATAGATCAAAACTTCCTGTGATTGTTAGAGAGTGCCTTAACCAGGGCACATCAGGATTAGCAAATTCATACTTATCGCCTATTTCTTTATAGAAGTCTTCTAACATTGCCTCTGATATAATTGTCGTGTCTGCATCAAGTTGTCTTATTTTATTCCATTGAATGTTTGATATTTGATCTGCTGGTTTCTCTACCGTTTCTAAAAACGACGTCGTATTTACAACCACTAATCTCGTATGTTCAAACATTCCTGTGTATAATGTATGTACCTCCACGTGTGTATAATCTTCGACTTGTGCTATTTCGTTTATATCTTCCATACTTATTTCATCTATACTGGCCCAATTTTCTATTCTCACATCTGAACCATTGATGAAATAAGATTGTTCTATTAGAGTTGTTTCTTTTGAATAAGGTACTACCATTACAGGAATTAGTATTAGAACTACTAGTAAGAAAATTAATGTGATATTTTCAAAATACTTTATGTCTTTGCCAATTTCAGCAATTGAGAAGTTGAACCTACTTTTCTTAGTTTTCCAAACTACAACACTCACAGCCCTTAATATAAGTCCTAAGAATTTGATTATAAGAGGTAAGGATCCCAAGAGCGTAAATATCGCTCCTGCAATTGTAAGGAAAAGATTGATGGTAAAGTCACTAATTGCTGCATTATAATACGAGATGAAAGATTGGTTGTAGAAGTAAATAAGTAATCCAATTCCCAGGGATAAAAAGAACACATCTCTCCATGTAATTAATTTGTATTTCACTATTGCAACAAAAAAAGCAACTATTGCAGAAGTTGCCACTGCTTCTGGTGCAGCAAAGTCAACCCCTGATTTCATTCCTTCTTTAACCATTGCTTTTTGAGCCTTTGCTATTGTTTTTACAGGTACTCTTTTAGCTGAAGGTTTGCTTATTTTCTTGATAGAACTTCTTCTCAATATTGGTGCTTTTTCAATTCTTTTCTTTCTTCTAACTAGAATAATTATCCTTGGGATGGAAATTATGAATAAAACCCCTGCTACTAATGCAAGTATTAATGGAACATTACCTATTACTAAATGTGCATCAGTATTTGTAAAACTGATAAACCCATTAATTCTAATTAGAGGAATTGCCGTTCCTAGTGCTATTACAAAACTTAATAGACTCGCTACAATAATTTCAACTATTCTTATTGAGAGATAAATCGTGGAAAGTCTCCGGGTTTTTACTCCCCTACTTCTTAAAATGTTCATTTCTTGTTCATAACTCGTTGAGAAAAGTTCTGAAGATTCAAATACCATAAAAATTGATAATAGTATAGCAGGTATTGCAAATATCAATAATCGAGCCATGTTATTCAAATAGTAAGTATTAAAACTTTGGAAAAATTCCGATATTTCATCATTTACACGGATTATTGCAGAATTATCGTAGGTTAATGAATAAACTCTTCCTATTAGAGTTTCTTGTTCAGTTACAATGTTATTCCTTTCTGCAACAGAGAACTCATCAAAATTCATCTCTAATTGGAAATATCCCCTTACAAAGAGATTCATCTTTCCACCTTTAGATAATATGTCAAAGTATATACTTTGTTTTGTGATAATATAAGCACTTTCTGAAGCAATAACATAAATATCATAGGGGATTCCCAGATGAGCAGCTGTTCGTTTTACTTGAGCAAAATTCATTTGTGAAAAGATTCCTACAACAGTCATATTTAGTAGATAATTCTCCGCATCCACAGGTTCATAAGCTAAAGCAATTAAGCTTAAAGAGTCATTGACTACAATATCTATTCTGCTTGCGAGTCGTTCTGCAATTACTACCTCTGAATCATTTATTGGTGTTCTCCCTTCTACTAGCATTGTACTGACAAACTCATCACAAGTATCAGGTAGAGAAACAAACTGGTAAGGTAAAGAAGTAAAATATCCAGGAGCATAAGCCATCGTATTTGTCCAATAGCTTGATTGAATACCAGAGATATATTTTTCAATTTCTAGACCATCATATAGATTTAGTATTTCTTGTTCAGCATTAGTTCCATAAAAAGCTGATACATCTGATGTACCATTTATATTTGACTGTAGAGATGTTTCCAGACTAACTGAAGGAGTTTTATCGGAGAAAAGCGGATATGAACGATCATATGCCTTAATCATAGCAGATTCTTCTGATTGAGCGATAATAACAGCTGAACTCAGTAAGTATCCTGTAATAATGAATCCTGCCAAAGTTAAAATCGATCTTTTCTTATTTGAAAACCAAATAGTAAATACTGTACTAAAAGTATTAGAAATAATTCTCCAAATATTCATGAAAATTAGTACAAATTTAGAATGATGTCCAACCTGATCATCTGTTAGAAAGTCTCCAATCTCCTCTCCTCTTCTTCTGATGAACAGCCAAATAATACCACCTAACAATGCAACTCCAACAATAGCTATCAGAAAGAAATACCACTTCTTGGTGAAAAATTCCTTTATTGGATTGTATATAGTTAATCCTTCAACATATGTTGTATAATTCAAAGAAAGAGATGTAAGAACAAGTAATCCTAAAGCTTCTTCTTCTCTGTATTTTAACGAAAGTCCAGGTTTATAGTCTTTTGTAGAAACTGTCGTATTGTAAAGTATTACAAAATCTGTTGATGTTAGAGAAACAGAGAAAAATCCTTCAGTGATATGATAAAGTGAGTTTATTGGAGAAAAAGTCCATTGTCCACTCACATATCTGTAGAAGTAAAGGTTTACATAGTTATTATCAACTAATTCAGCAACAATTACAGATCTGTTTAAACCATCATCGAAATAGTAAGAATCTACAGGATTTTTATAAAATGAAGTAATTGTGTTCTCAGTTATATGTGTACTATTTATCATACCCCAGAACAAAACAGATGGATTCGTAAAGACATAAGAAAGTCCATTAGAGTTTTCTTTTATATCTATTTTATCAACTGGATAGAGGACATCACTAAATGTTCTTGTTTGCTGTGGATACATTGTATTATTATCTAATATGGCCGTACCTATCCCAAATGTTGGTTGATCAAGCCTATGTACATACCAAATTCGTCCTGTTTCATCTAAGGTTATATCCATCACATTTGTTGCTCCTGATACAGGAGCGTCTATCCTAATGTCTTCATATTCGTAAGTGAAGAAACCGCGATAGTGACTAATGTTCATAAATATCATATTTTCATGATCCCACATATTGTGAAAAGCATGAAGAATCCTATCTATAAACTGGAATTTATAGAACGAGACATAATTACCACTTACATCCTCCCCAGATATCCAGAAAATTTCATTCGTCTGTTGATTGGAATCTGACCATGTATAATGATAAAAATATCTAGCTCCCAGTTCATTATCAACAGAAAACACTACTCCTATATTGATGTCAGAAGAATAAGAATATTGAATTGTCACACCAATAGCATTTTCCTCAATGGTTTCAAAGTGAGTCTCACCATCTATGTAATACAAATGAATTAAACTATTTCCTTGAGAGTTTTTTACATGAAGGAATGTGTGTAAATTCCCATTTCGATCTATCAAAGGAACTGATTCAAGTATTCCTCCATCAATTACTATATCAGTTAGATAGAGCAAATCTTCATTTTCTGTAGCTTGAGCAGAAGATATTAAGTTTGGTAGTAGCACTAATACAAGAAGTACAATGATAAGTTCTTTCTTCTTCTTTGGCATCATCTTGAATGACCTTAATGGGTTTATAATTTTTTTGAAACGTGCTTCAAAAATCTTTACTCCATTATTAGAGCGTAAGTTTTTTTGTTTACAATACAACTTGTTTAGATTGAAAGCACTTAAAAAACTTACGGGTGACAAGATTGAATTCTCATGGATTTTTTCATGTGGTTAGGTTTGCAAGACAACAATCTCTTTTTCCCATGAGATTTAGTTTAAATTTTCTAACGTTTTCAGGTGAGATTATTTCATCTTGACTATTTCTAAAGAATAAAGCATCAAAAGGACATTGAACAATACATGCACCACACTGAACACAATCTCTAGCTCTTGGATCTGAAACTTTGTTAGTTTTTGTATCCATTTCTAAACAATTTCTAGGGCATACTTCCACACAAATTCCTGTTCCTCTGCATTTCTCTTTATCAATTACTACATGATATAATCGCTCTTCATGTAAATCACTCTTCAGAACAGGTGTTGTACCAGTCAAATCCATATTGATAATTATAACCATAATGAAAGAGATAATGCTCCAACGGATGAGCATCCATTTATCATAGCCTTTGATTACAAAAGTGTAAATTACTATTCCTGTAGCTGCTATGAGCGCCATCATGAAAATCACAATTAATCGTTTAAAATTAAATTTAACATTTGCTTCGTATTTGACCTTTAAAAGAGGTTCAAATAATGGAAATAAAATAAAAGATATTACCGATATTCCAAAAATCTGAACACACAAAGAAAGAGCTTCTTCAAGCAAGAATGGTTTCCAAATAATAAAGGGAATCCAGAAAATGAACTGAATCACAGCTAATAAGAACCACCACATAGTTGCCATTTCTATTCTTTCAATTATAGGGAATTTTACTTGTCTCATAGTTTCTGACTTTGAGAAGTTTTTCTCTAAGAAACTGGGAATATCTTTTGCATAAATTGGTCCCCAAATTACTTTCCATCCAGTTTTCTTTTGAATTACCTTAGCTTCAATTCCCGATGCAGCGAGTTGTGGGAGCACAATCGTCTTATGATTTACTTTTTCCTCTATTCCACTTGTTTTAATCACTGAGATGACACTATGATTATTTAACAATCCTCCTGCTGCAGCACACCAGACATTGATTCCTTTACTGTTTGCGATGAGTAAATGACAATTGATTCCTCTAATAGCTCTTTTCAATCTATGAATTGTTAAATGGAAATTACATGTTAATAGCACTGGAGAATTTTCATTGGGTGAACCAATTTTTCTATACCCGGTTTTTGCTGGAACGGGAAAAAGGCGGATTAATGTTTCAACAACATTTATGAAAATATTGTAGAAAAAGTAAGTTATTCTCATATTAATTCTCCTGGGTTTTTCTGGCTACTAATTCAATGAAATTGCTCATTTTATTTTTCCTAATTGATTCTATCTTAAAACCAGCTCTAGTCACTTTCTCCTCTAATCCCTTGACAGCCCTGGTTGTAGTTTGTGTCAAGATATAAGTGACTATTACTAAGGGTATTCTTATTAGAAGATTCATAAATCTAAAAACGAAAAGATTTGATTTTGCTTCATCTGCAATAATTAGCAAACCATTTTGTTTGAGAATTTTTTTAGAAAGTTTAAGAGTATAGTTCAATTCATCGTTACTTAATTCTGAGAAGCATAATCCGCTCATAATTACATCAAATTCATTCTCATCAAAATTATCTAGCTCTGCCACTCCCATCTCTAAAAGATTTACATTTTCTTTAAAATCACTGTTTTCAATTCTAATACGGGCAATTTCTAGCATTTCAGAATTGATATCAAACCCAGTTACATCTGCTCCTTTTATTGCTGCATGTAGAGTCAGCATACCAGTCCCACAACCAACATCTAGGACGTTATCACCTTTCTTTACTTGTTGAGTCAATCTATCATAAGCTTTATCGATTTTACCCAAAGTAAGAATTCGAATACCTTTATCGTAACGGTAAGGAGCAGACTCAAGTATTTTCATTAAAACGTAACTCATAAGCTAAATCAAATTAAGATAGGAAACGATAATAAAAAATGTTTCTAGAATTCGAAGATGAAAATATTTCTTGGGAATTGACTAGAAAAAAGAAAGAAACAAAGAATAATGTGTTTCCAATTTACATTTGAAAAACTGCAAAACATATATAAGAAACACTTTTACTAAAAGAATGAAAACATTGAACACTAAAGATCCTCGAATTAGACAGTCATATCTTTTCAAGAGTATGAATGGTGATTCTGTTCAATGTTTAACATGTCGAAGAATGTGTGTTATTAATGAGGGAGAAATGGGTATATGCAAAACAAGACAGAATCTAGAGGGAAAACTTTACACCATTCAATATGGAGATGTTTCTAGTTATAGTCTTAATCCTATCGAAAAAAAACCAGCTTATCACTATTTTCCTGGATCAACCGCTTTAACTTTAGGTTCTTGGGGATGCAATTTTAATTGTGATTGGTGTATAAACTGGGATATTACTAAGAATCTTCGACCAGAAAAATATACTGATGCAAGTCTTATGACCCCAGAAAAAGTTGTTGAAAATGCTAGTTTTAATCCCTCAATTAATGGAGTTTGTTTCTCCTTTAATGAACCAACACTTTCTCTTGAATTTGCAGTGGATGTTTTTCAATTGCTTCCTAATGACTATTACAAAATGTTTGTTTCTAATGGATATATGACTGGAGAAGCTCTTGATTATCTCATTTCTGCAGGCATGAATGGTTTAACTGTAAGTTTCAAAGGAACAGAAAATGTTGTTGATTGCTTATTAGATATAAAACTCAAATATGTTTGGGAAAATCTCCAGATGGCTTATCAAAGAAGTATTCACATCGAACTTGCTTATTTAGTTATTCCAACAATAAATGATGACGAAGAATTCATTAGAGATTTCTCCCAGAAAGTTATCAAAAACCTCTCAGCTAATACACCAGTACATTTCATTAGATACTTTCCATCCCATTTAACTCAAGTACCTAAAACGTCTATATCGCAACTTCAAAAAGCACACACTATTGCAAAAAATGAAGGATTAAATTTCGTATATTTGGGGAATATACCTGGTCATCCTTTCCAGAGCACATACTGTCCAAATTGCTCAGAATTACTCATAAAGAGGAATGTTTTTTCGGTTATTTTCAATAATCTAACAGAAAATAGTAAATGCCCAAAATGTAACCAAGTAATTCCAATATACCCACACAGACCTGTATATTTGACCTAGATTTTGTTAAAGAGAATTTGTTATCTAATAGAACAACACTCAAATATTTTTCTTCTAATATTCTGGTATGGAACTTGCTGTAGAAGGAAGGTTAGCAATTTATTTTGACAAAGATTTTAATCTTAAATTCGTTAAAAATCCTCTTCTGATCATAGAAGAAGACCGGATAATAGAAATAGGCCCCTTCGACAAAACAAAACACAATCTCTCTGGACATGATGTAGTAGGAGATGAAAATCAACTTATAATTCCTGGATTAATTAATAGCCACACACATTTAGCAATGACAATATTTAGAGGGATTGCAGATGATCTTCCTTTAAAAACTTGGTTGGAAGAGAATATTTGGCCTTTGGAAGCTAAGCTTACTGAGGAAGATGTCTATCAAGGAGCTCTTCTAGGGAGTATGGAGTCAATTCTCAGCGGAGTTACTACAGTTAATTCAATGTACTGGTATCCTGAATTCGAAGCAAAAGCAATTAGTGACGTTGGATTGAAAGGTATTATAGCTGCACCTGTTATCACAGGGATAACAACTTTAGAGGATGCCATAGAAATTGTTAAGGAGCATCACAATTCGTTGGAGGAAACGATTAGAGTATCCTTAGCCTTGCACTCTCCATATACAGTTAGCATTTCAGATTTCAAAGCTGCTCACAAGTTCATGAAAGAGTATAATTCTAAAAACACAGAAAAACCAGAGGTTCTAATTCACACTCATCTAGCTGAATCAGAAACTGAAATAGAGGACAGTAAGAAGTTCAATGAAAGATATGAACTGACTTTTCCTGATGTAAAAACCCCTGTTCAGTTTCTAGATGAAATAGGCATTCTAGATGAAAATCTAATGGCAGCACATTGTATCCATGTTAATAACAAGGACATTAATTTACTAAAAGATAAAAGAACGAAAATATCGCTTAATCCTCTTTCCAATGCAAAACTTGGTAATCACATGCCTCCAATTCCAGAGATAATCAAGTCAACAAAATTAGTAGGATTGGGGACAGATGGTCCTTCCAGCAACAATACATTAGATCTTTTCGATACTATTAGGTTCCTAGCTGTTTACTATAAAGGCTTTCATCATAATCCTACTCTAATTAAGGCAGAAGAAGTTTTTAGATTAGCTACTATTGGTGGAGCTAAAGCTATAGGGTGGGAAGGGATTGGAACTTTAGAAAAGAATTCGTTTGCAGATATTGTTACAATTAATCTAAAAAAACCACATCTAACACCTAATTTTGATGACAAATATCTTCTCAATCATTTCGCCTATTCCATGAAAGGTAATGATGTAACAAATGTCATAAGTAATGGCAAAATAATTTTGGACAATTCAACACTTCTCAATCGAGATATTGATATTACTCTAGATGAAATAGAAAAGATTACTCACCGATTAGTTTCTACAAAAGAATGAGAATGACGTAAACTCAGCACTATTATTCCAATTAAAGTTACACAAATAGAGATACCAAGAAAAGCTTGTTGTAATATTGAAAGTAAACTCCATTCTCCTAGAAGAATCCCTCCAAAGAAAATTGGAAATATTGTCATTACTCCGTTATATATAGCCATAATATTAGAAACTTTACCTTCCTTAAATGCAAATTGGAGACTTCCTGTGGACAGAAGAGCCGTTAGAAGGAATCCAACAAAATAGAATATAGCTATAAATAGATTAATATTCCAAGCAGTTTCTGTGGTCCAAATGGTGATTCCTTTTAAAACTATAGCTTGAATTCCAGCTATTATTCCAGCAAATATTGCAATGTCAAATGGTTGAATCTTTCTTTTGAAGAGAGCAGGAACAAAAGTAAAAGAAATTGCTACAATAAGACTCCCGACAATCATTATTGTGCTCCCCCAGGAATGTGAAGAAATTTTCCATTGGTTCCAAGTCATAGATGAATCTCCAAAACTAGTTAGATATGAAGAGACTGTGATTCCCCCCAGAATCAAGAAGATACCAATTAATTCTGTTTTTCTTATTGTTTCTTTTAGATCAAAATGTGCATATATGATCAATATGATAATACCAAAGCCTGACAAGGGAGCTATTGCACTTAAGGGAGCCCACAGAAGTGCAACGTAGTAAAAACCAATACTTAATATTGTTAGGAATGCTCCAAAAAGCCACAATTTTGTGGTTATAATTGATTTCAACATTGTTTTTGTTGACTTTTTGATTTCCTCTGACATCCTGTTGATTGCTTTCTTCTCCAGAGCAAATCCCATATTATAAAGTGCAAAAGAAGCTAATCCTGACAATAATGAAATTATGAAAAGGATACTTACCATTATATCTTGATATCGTGAAGCCTTTTTAGATTTTACTTTAACTCATCAAGAATTTGAAAAAACTTAAAACTAACCTAGCTAACGCAAATACAATGTCAAAAAAAGAACCATTCATGATTCTAGCTCCAGGTTTTAGTAATTATAAGAGAACCTATCCTACGTATGAAAAAAGATATGGAAAAGACAATTTTGCATATACAACTAATTACAAGAGATACTCAGTAGAGGATCATCTAGAAGAAATAGAATCTCTAATCCCTGAAAACAAACCGTTTATGATTGCTGGATATAGTATGGGTGGATGCAATATTATTGAGCTTCTCAGTAGAAGAGCGCTTACAAACTGCAAAGGGGTTGTTCTTATTGGAGCAGCTCGAATTTTGACACCACATTGGTTTCTTAATTTCTTATTCAAGCTTCCTGTTCCATTAA
>JAUWJS010000076.1 GCA_030607575.1 Candidatus Heimdallarchaeota archaeon
AAGATTCTCTTCTTCAAATAGGATGGTCTGATGATAACATTTCATTGTTTCTAGGAGATGAAAATCTCACAAAAACAATTTTCCTTGAGCAACTAAATTACCTAGAACAAGAAGTTGATGAAAATGATTTGGTTTTTATTTACATCACGGCTCATGGTCACACTTATTGTCGAGATGTATTGGATTTCAATAGCTGGTTTCAAGCAGAGTTCGATCAAATTGGAACAGCTAATAAAGTCTATTTGATAGAATCTTGCTATGGTGGAGAATTTGTGAAACTTTTTTCAGGAAAATGCTATGCAATGAGTAGTGTAAGTCCATTTGAACTTGCGGTCGCTTTTATTCCTGAAGAAAATGGTACATGGTCTTTAAGCGAACCTCCTTTTGCGGGAGGCATATCCTCACATTTCTGGGCTAAAACAATGACAAATATTTCTGCTGATTCGTCTCTTGATGGTGTAATAAGTCTAAATGAAATGTATTTGTATTCATTACCACTTATCAGGAATTGTTATAATGAAACATTTGAAGCATATCCTAGTCTAGTGGAATATATAGAATCAATAGCAGGGTACACAGATAACTACCCCAGGCCAACAATCGTAAATAACTTATATTATGATTTAACCTTAAACGCTACAGATTTCATCCTAAACCATGAGAAATATGTCTGGAAAGATGATGTAAAAGTCCCTACCATTAATAGTCAGAATGTAACTTACTACACCGATGAAGCAACAGTTGATGTGATTTTTGAATTAAGTGATAGATCAAATTTTAACTATTATTGCTATGTGGATGAAGATCTGAAAACATGGGGAAGTCATGGAGCAACCATGTTGAACTCCTGGTATTACACATTTAGTTTATCAATTGATGAGAAACGGGATTATAATGTCACTATTGCAGTTGTCGATGAATGGGGAAATGAAAATACTAATTTTACCTTGGTGAAATATGTTGGTGATAGCAAAGAAGCTTCATATGGTTCTATTTCTTCTCTGATAGCAATTGTGTTTTTACCATTAATTGTACTCTACTACCGAACTAAAAGAAGAAAAGATTAAATAAGTATGGTTGAATTTCTCAAATATCGTTGATACTTACATAATTGCGGGGATAATCAAGTGGTCAACGATGACGGACTCAAGATCTATCAAGAGTCATTGGCTAGATGGGACATCCGTTCCTTAGTGGTTCGGGAGTTCGAATCTCCCTCCCCGCACCATTTTTCTTTAATTTTGTAACGTTTTTTTGAACTTGTTTTATAACAACATTTTTTTAAAGAGTAGTTCTCAAAACTCAATCATGTCTAAAGTACCTTATCCAACAACAAAGTTTCTGAAGGTTAAATGCACTAGCTGTAACAATGAGCAAGTAATATTTGATTCTGCTAAAATTGTGGTTAAATGCAATGTATGTGAAGAAGATTTAGCTCAACCTCGTGGTGGTAAAGCTAAGATATTGGGTGAGATAGTAGAAGTACTATCTTAATATTAAGAATTTTCACTCTTTTAATTCAATATTTTCAGCGATGTTTTTTATTACAAGGCCTTTTGCGTTTTCTTTTGGCAGTAAACAAACATCTTCAAGTTCAAAGGGTCCATATGTTTTACCATCCAAACCTTTGATTTTTTCTTTTGTACTTTGTATGAATCTAACTGCCACAAAATCTATTTCATCATCTGAATCTGTATCTTCACTACTTACTGAGGGTAAGCTCAAGTCAGTGTATGCGACATCTTTTGGTGAAAAAACATCCTTTCGATAAACATCATATACTTGTTTCATTCTTTCATAGAAATTTTGCTCTTCTCTTGCAAGATTCACATCTATCTCTTGTTTACTCATAACGATTTGAATAATTTTACTTGTTCTAAGTTTTAGTAAATCATTAATCACATATTTTAATCGATATAATCTCTCTTCTAGTATCTTCTTGATAAGAGGATTAATTTCTTCTTTAGTTCTGACTGTTCTCACTTTCAAAAAATCTCTCATAGCACCATAGAAAGCTTCATTCATGGGAGTTAGTTGTTCTTTTTCCCGTTCTTCTTTCCATTTATTTTGAATTTTATCAAACACAATGCTTCCTCAGTCCATTAGTAAGAAATAAAGAATAATCTCCCTCTTTAGTTTTAGCTTTCTTCTTAATCTTCAATTTCTTCGCTTTCTTCTATTCTTGGCGCAACAAAGTAAATTAGATGTCCCTTATCTTCAATTTCATACACCAATCTTATTGGTTGTTCTCGGTTGAATGACATTCTAACATAATCAGAAGAACGTATACCTCTTAGAAAGTTTGAAAGAAAATCAAGTGAGTACATTGCTTCGGATTCTCCAGAAACTAGAAAAGCCCCTGTTTCCATTTCTTCACTTTGAGGTTCAATGAATGTATCCATCTCCTTTGTATCGCTTTCTGCTCCAAAGTAGATACCTTCTTCCTTTGCTCTTATTTTCAAGTAATCACTTACCATTTCTGCATCTTTTAGAACTTGCTGAATAAATGATGCTTTAATCTCAAAATTTGTATCAAATTCAATATGAATGGAATCTGGAATATTTCCTTCTTCTGGAATATCAATTACTGATAGAGCAAATTTTCTTTGCTGATTTTGTCCTATGAATTCTACAACAAATCTTTTTGTTGTATCATCGAAAGACATTTTGAGATGTTCATTAGCCTTTGCTGTTTTTAATATTGTATTTAATGTTTCCAAACTCAAACCTATAGGATCTGCATCCTTAGCTTCATATTTTTGAAAAGCTTCCTTTTTCATGAAGAAATCTATCATGGAAATACGAGTTGCATCAAATGCTTTAATTCGGATACCATCTTCTTCTACATTTATTCTGCTTTCTGCAACTATTGAACTTATAATTGATACTATATTGGACATCAATTTCGCGTCTTCTAATACAATTTGAAAAGCCATTATTATACCCCAATACTTTTATTTAAATTATGAATTTTACCTCTTTCTCTTTGTTTATCTTTTCACTATATAAGGGAATCGTCTATCAAAACCTATCATGTATTATCTCTTCTTAAGGATTGCTCAAGTTCATTTATTTGCTTGTAAACTTCTAAGTCTACACCGTTGAAATTCTGAATAAATGAACCTCTCATTTGTTTCTCAGGACTCAATTCCACATAACCAAGAGCTCGTATTAGTAAACCTTCCTTAAGACTAATACTAATATTTTCTGGCAGAATTATTGTAATTTGTTCATATCCATCATCAATTAGTATTGTTGAACCTGTAATTTCCGCTATTTTACCTACTATTCTGTATTTACCAGGTTTTTGAATCTCTGCAATATTTACATCAACAAATGGTTTATCTTTGTAGGGTTTTTCAAAATCCGATTCACTCATTCAAGTTACATCCAATTAATCGTAATCTCTCCAAGTTTTATCACATTTGGTGCAACGGAAGAATATTGTTGGTGATTCATCAGCACTTCTTGTTTGTATCATCCAAAAACTGATTTTTTGAATCTTTTTGCAGTCTTCGCAATACTTATCTTCTGTAGGTTTTGTTGAATCTATTTCTGTTTCATCAAATACTGTTGTCATCTCTTTAATTAAGTTGTGTTCGACTTCCTCAGTAAAGACTACTTCTTCATTTTCGCCTAAATCACGTTTAAATCCGCATTTAATGCAAATTAGAATATTCTCATTATTTTTATTTTTTTCAGTATGAAGTAATTTCCCACATTTAGGGCAGAAATCCACGCATATCACCTACAGTTTTCTTAAATACAGTAATCCTTAGCTATGTCAAGTCTATTTAAGCTCATAGAAAAATGTTTTTGAATTTGTCTTCTTTTATCAGTTTAAATTCAACCTCCTAAGGTGAATAAATTTGTCAACATGTGAAATGTGCGGTATTGAGTTATATGGAAGACCAATTACAATAAAGATAGAAGGAGCTGAATTATTAGTTTGTCCAGCTTGTGCCAAACACGGAAAACCAGTTGTTAAAAGATCACCAAAGAAACCAACTGCTAGTACTAGATCCTCGCCTTCACGTTCTGCATATACTCCAAGAACATCCACTTCATCACAACCTAGGAGAAGAGGGAGATTTGGTAGTGAAAAAGAGCTTGTTACTGATTATGCTGAAAAACTAAGATTAGCTAGACAAAAAATGAAGCTTACTCAGAAAGAAGTTTCAATTCAAACTAAAATATCTGTAGCTGAATTACAAAGTCTTGAAACCAGCAAGATGAGACCATCAGATGATTTAATTGGTAGATTAGAAAAATTCTACAATATTACAATGACTGAGGAAATTCAAGCTTACGGTTCAAAAGACCAAAAAAAGGGATCAGCTGTTCAAACCTTAGGTGATATAGTAGTAATTAAAAAGAAGAAGGATGAGGAGGAGTAGTTTTCTTTTTAACTCTCATGAAAATGAAATAACGTCTATTTTTGATGAGAGATCATTTATTATTGTTTCTGCTTCTTTCAGAGGAAGTTTAATTGTATAAAGCCTCTTCTTTGTTCTGAATTTGAGCTTGATATCGCCTTTATCACGTTTTGTTCTCAATTCACCTTTCTGGTCTATAGTTAGCTGAATAATTTCTTCTAATCTATCTTTAGTTATTTCGCTTGGCATTTGCAGTCGAGTTGTGTCACTTAAATTTTCTTAAAAAAGTTTTGATATAAGGTTTTTACTGAATTTCAACAAAATATAAAAAATGAACAAGATTCTTTAGTATAGAGAAAGATGGAAAACTCAAGTATTCCTACGAAAGATCAGTGCATGTATATCTTGAAAAAATACAAGACTCCAAACACTGTAATTCAACACTGTTTAACTGTTACAAGTATTGTTGAAGAGTTCTGTTTGAAGATACCACAAGTTAACAGAAAAATCGCTATTGCTGGGGCTATGTTACATGACATTGGTAGAACTATTAATCATTCTATTTCTCATGCAGTAAATGGTGTTGAAATTCTAGAAAAAGAAAATATTGATTCGAGAATCATTACAATAGTTAAGAACCACATTGGAACAGGAATAGTCAAAGAGGAAGCAAAAAAACTAGGATTATTCCCTGAAAATTACATCCCTAAAACACTAGAAGAAGAAATTGTGTCATATTCTGATAATCTTACATTAGGTAACGATAAATGCTCTTTTGAGGAAACGCTTGATCACTTTATTCAAAAATTTGGAAAAGAATCTCACGTTGTCAAGGGATTTTTCAGACAAAAAAAATTGTTTGACAGTTTGATAAAATCAAATAAAATATGAGAAGATGGAAAATCTCAAATAAACCCAGTTGTTATTCGAGATGTTGTTTCTTTATCTCCAGTGATTTTCTTAATAGCATCACGGAAATCTTGATTTAAAACGTGATCTCTCTCTGCACGTATAGCAAACATACCTGCTTCTGTACAAATGTTTTTTACGTCAGCTCCACTACCACCTTCTGTCATTTGAACCAAATATTCGATATCAACGTCTCCCTTAATATTCATCCCTTTAGTGTGAATCTTGAATATTATGGTTCTACTTTCTGCATTAGGAAGGGGGGTTTCTATTATTCTATCAAATCTACCAGGTCTTAACATTGCGGAATCTAAAATATCTATCCTGTTAGTGGCTGCAATAATTTTTACATCGCCTCTAGCATTGAAACCATCTAATTCTGAAAGAAGCTGCATTAAAGTTCTTTGAACCTCTCTATCACCACTAGTAGCAAGGTCCATTCTTCTACTTCCTATTGCATCCAATTCATCAATAAATAGAACGCTTGGAGCATTTTCCCTAGCAAATTCGAAAATTTCTCTTACTAACCTAGCCCCATCACCAATGAATTTTTGCACAAGCTCACTCCCTATCAATCGAATGAAAGAAGCCTGGGTTTCGTTAGCAACTGCTTTAGCCAGTAAAGTTTTTCCAGTCCCAGGAGCTCCATGTAAAAGCACTCCTCTTGGAGGATCTATACCTATTTTCTCAAATAACTCTGGCTTTAACAGAGGTAATTCAACTGTTTCTATAATCTCTTGTATCTGAGCATCTAGACCACCAACGTCTACATATCTTTCAGTTGGTTTTTCGAGGAGCTCCATCTTTTGAACCATGGGATCATACGAAGCAGGTAAAACATTTACAATAGCAAAAGTTCTTTGATTTAGTGCAACACGAGTATCAGGTTTCAGATTGTTTATATCAACTTGACGTGAGATTGATACGACAAGATTTGGACCTGTTGTGCTTCTAACTACAGCTGTTTTGTTATCAAGTGTTTCCACGATATAACCCATAAAAAGCGGAGGAGATCTTAACCTTTCAAGTTCTACTTTCAGATTGTTTACTTCTCGTTGAAGTCTCAATCTTTCGCTTTCTACCATCTGTTTTTCTGTTTCTAACTGTCTTGCTTGTCTTTCTAAGTGATGAGCATATGAAATTAAATAAGCAGGATCATTTTGATCTGGTTCAGAACTTTCTTTTGACAGTCTTAGCACCCTCGGTATTTCTCAATATTTTCTTATCTAAATAAATATAAAAGTCTATATATATTATACTTTACTTATTGTTTTGGTTCATTAATTAGTTGTTTTGTTAAGTATTTTATCTTCTGCGAAAAATCTACTAAACAACCAAATCAGCAACTTTAAGTGTATTTCAAATTAATTGCAAGTATGAAACTAGCTGTACTCCGACTATCACATAGAGTTGTAAGAGACAAGAGAATCTCTACACATTTGGCTTTAACAGCTAGAGCTTTTGGAGCTTCTGAATTCTTCTACTCAGGAGATCATGATACACATGTGGAAGATAGTATTCAGAAAATACAGCAAGAATGGGGGGGAAAATTATCCGCAACACATATTGGAAAACCTTGGAATTTCTTGAAAGATTTGAAGAAACAAGGTGGGATTGTGATTCATCTAACAATGTATGGTATTGAGCTATCAGATAAATTACAGGAAATCCAAGATTTGGAGAATGAGGAGATTCTGATTGTGGTTGGCGGAGTTAAAGTTCCAGGTCAAGTTTTTGAACTTGCAGATTATAATATAGCAATTGGTAATCAACCACATAGTGAAGTTGCAGCACTTGCGGTTTTTCTTGATAGGATTACAGAAGGAGAAGCAAGAAAGCAGAAATTCCAAGATGCAAACTATGAAATTGTTCCTATGGAAAGGGGAAAGCAGGCTAAGAAGATTTGAAGTGATAAAATATGCAAAAAGTAATTACTCTTGAAAAAACCTACATTGTTGCTAAACATAGTTCAGAAAAAGCTTTTACTTACTTACTAAACAAAGAGTTTGAGAATTTAGATGTAAAAGTCATGGGAATAAGTTTCACTAAGGAAAGATATGCCGAAGTTACAATAGAAGGGGAAGATGAGGAAATAGCCAAAAATATTTTAATAAAGAATTATGGAACAATACGAAGCATTGGAGATTTGCAAGAGGGAGATAGTATTTATGGTAGATTTAGAGAAGTAGGGGAAGTTAAGTTTGGTTTGTTCATAGACTGTGGTATAACAAGCACAACCCAAAGCATAGATGCCTTGTATCCATTATTCGAGATGAGAGAGCAACTGGCTCAAGGTAAAAAAGTTCCTCTAATGAATATGGTTAGAGCGTATGGCTTCACAGATAATTTACCAATGTTCTTTGAAATAGTAAAAAAGCAAGTCTTAGGATCTAAAGTATGGGTCAAACTTTCTGATGAATCCCTCAGATGGTTGAAAAGTGCATTGAAGGAAAAGAAAGAGTCATTAATTATCTGTGGAACTACAAGAAGAATGATAAAACAAGCCCTTATCAGTTCAAATCATACTGAGGATGTCGAAGTAATAGAAAGGATAGGTTTACTTGAATATAGACTAATTTGTAAAAGAGGAACTAGAGCGGATGGGATGATTCCTGAATTAGGGCATCTCTTAGGAAGGGCAAAGATTGGAGCTCAAGTCCCTAAAAGAGTAAAAGAATTAACTAGAGTTCAAGAAGAGTTAGAAGTTAAAGATTAAGAACCAACATTGAGTGATATATTTCATTTTAATTGATTAAAATACAGTTTTCGAAACTTGTTAACTTTTGGTTCAATAACAGCTTTACAGTATGGTTGTGATGCATTAAGTTTGAAGTAATTCTGATGATATTCCTCTGCTTTGTAGAATTTATCAAACGAAGTTACCTCTGTAACTATGGGATTACTCCATTTTTTTGAGCTATCTAATACAGAGATCATCTCTTCAATAATCTGTTTTTGTTCTTTAGAGTGATAAAAAATTGCAGATCTATATTGAGAACCAACATCATTACCTTGCCGGTTCAATTTAGTGGAATCATGTATCGTAAAGAAGAGTTCTAGAATTTCTTTGAATGAAACTTTTTTAGGATTGAATATTATTTGAACAACTTCTGCATGACCTGTTGATCCCGAGCAAACCTGTTCATATGTTGGATTATCAATTTTACCTCCAGAATAACCTGATTCTGCTGTTTGTACGCCTTTTAATTCACTAAAAACAGCTTCAATACACCAAAAGCATCCTCCACCTAGTACAATTGTTTCCATACCTGTATTGTCAATCATTTTCAAGTCTCCTTTTATTATTCGAAAGAAAAGAACTCACTAAATAAAGAATGTTTGAAATTAATTAAAGACTAGTATTGACCAAAAGGAGAAATGGTGGGGCAGGCAAGATTTGAACTTGCGGCCTACTCCGTGTAAGGGAGTTGTCATAACCAGGCTAGACCACTGCCCCTTGTTTTGTTGGTTACATTTCTTCTGCTAGCTGTTTTCATTTTAAACTTTTGGTTAATTAATTTTACTTTCTACTGCTACTCTTACGATTTATTTATATATTTCTCCGTATAGATTTGAAGGTGGAGAAAGCCCGATGTCTGACACTGAGGAACTTACCTTAAAGCTTAAAGCTCTTGGTTTAACTCAATATGAGGTTAAAACTTTGATTACTTTAGTAGCTCTTTCATCTTCTACTGCAGAAGAAATTCACAAACAGACAGACATTCCCACACCAAGAATTTATGACACTATTGACAGCTTAGAGAAAAAAGGATTGGTTCAAACAATATCAGGGAGACCCAAACGTTTTGAAGTAATTACTCTAAAGAAGGGATTGGATAACCTTCTAAGATTTAAAGAGCAAGAATTTCACGATAAACTTGATAAGATGGCAACAGTTTCACAGGAAATCATGTCTCTTTTAAGTGATCCAGAGTATCAATCAAAATTAATTATCAAACCAGATGAACTACTTGAAGCATATTCTTCTCTGGAAGAGATGCAAATAAAGACTAAGGATATTATTAGAAAAGGAGAGAAAGAAATATCGATCTTTACTAATGTCTTCTATTGGTATAATGATGTAAACAAAGAAATCAAAGATGCACTAGATAAAGGAGTTAAAGTTAGAGTCATAATGAGTATAGACGATTCCAAATCAAAAGATGTTGCACGAAATCTTCTGGATTTAGGTGCTCAAGTAAGAAGTATTACAGAGGGAAATGTTCTAGCTCGTGGTACTTTAGTAGATGAAGAACAAGTTGTCTTTGTTATTTGGGTTTCTCCAGTTAAACATGAGAAGTATGTTTATCGTCCCCACTTCTCCTCCAACTCTGGAATCATTGAGATTTTTTCCAATAATTTTGAATATTTGTGGGTGAAGGGTAAAGAAATTTCCTTTGAATAAACTTTTTGGAAGTAAAAATTATGATTGATTTGGACGAACAAAACCGCATTATTGAAATTGATAAATCTAATCAGCTTCAAATTCTTGAGAAGTGGTCATCTCTGTTTAAAGAGGCTCGAGAGAATAGTCTAAAAACAGTTATTCCAGAAAAAATACAGTGGAAAGATAAGAGTATAAAGTATAGTAAGCCGTCCAACATAGTAGTTTGTGGAATGGGGGGTTCAGCTATTGCTGGTGATTATTTATCCAGTTTGTTAAAAGCCGAACTCAGAATTCCAATTTTAGTTAATAGAGACTATCACTTACCTGCTTTCAGTAACAGCTCTACCTTGATTATATGTGTTAGTTATTCGGGGAACACAGAAGAAACTCTCTCTTGTTTCAAAGACGCACTTACTAAAGGCACTATGATTATGACAATCTCGTCAGGGGGGCTTTTGGAAAAACTTTCAAAGAAGTGTAATGTACCTCACATAAAAATACGAGAGGGGATACCACCTAGAACAGGTTTACCCTTAATCTACACGTCTTTATTAACAATATTAGAGAAATTCAAACTTATCAAAGACATGAGCAATGATTTTGAGGAAACAGAGAAAATATTGGCAGAGTTATCTATAGAATATTCTACTGAAAAGAAGACAGAGGGAAATTTAGCTAAGAAGATTGCTTATGGATTATACAATAAACTCCCTCTTTTCGTAGGCCATACTATCTATTCTCCTTTATCCTACAGAGCTAAATCAGAACTTAATGAAAATAGCAAGGTAATAGCAATTAGTGAAGAAGTTCCAGAACAGAATCATAATGGTATTGTTGCTTGGGATAACCCTAATGTTGTTCTGAATGATGTAGCAGTAATCTTGTTCAGGGATAGAAATGAACCAAATCCCATCAAAGTTAGAATGGAGCAATTGAAGAAAATAGTTGAACAAAAAACAGAAAAAGTTCTAGAATTATACCCTCAAGGAGAATCCAAGCTAGCTAAACAAATTAGTTTGACATATTTAATTGATATAACAAGTATATATCTTGCAGTATTGTACGAGGTTGATCCATCAATTACTCCAAGTATTGATAAGCTAAAGGAAGTGTTAAGGAAGAAGATTAATCTTCAAGAAACAATCGAAAGGGAATTGAAATAACTGCTTTAAACTCCTTTCTACATGTTATCCAATAGAAAGTTTTAATAAGGAAAATCATTTTTACTTATTTAGAGTAAAAAGCAGTGAAATACTTAAAGTGTTGCTTATGTGTGGAATTGTCGGGATTGTTCAACAGCAAGAAACAAAGATAGGAAAGAGCATAATCGAATCTTTAACCAAACTGGAATACAGAGGATACGATAGTGTTGGAATTGCATCTATTTTCGATAATAAGGTTTTGATAACCAAGGATCAGGGAAAAATATCAGAAGTAACAGAAAGGATAGATGTTAATAAGATAAAGGGGAAAGTTGCTATAGGTCATACACGCTGGGCAACTCATGGTCCTCCAACTAAAGAAAATGCACATCCACACATTGATTGTAGTGGAGAAATATCAGTAATCCATAACGGAATTATAGAAAACTTCCAATCTTTGAAGGAAGAATTACTTGATCAAGGGCATGAGTTTCAGTCTGAAACAGACACAGAAGTTATCCCACACTTGATTGAACAACAGGTGAAGAAGGAGGGGCTTTCTTTAAAAGAAGCTATAATTCAAGTAGTTAAGAGACTTGAAGGCACATTTGCTATATGTGTTGTATCTAGCTTAGTTCCAGACAAAATTTATTGTGCAAAAAGAGATAGTCCGCTTGTAATAGGTATTAATTCTGATCGAATGTTCTGTGCGTCAGATATTCCTGCATTTCTAGACAAAACACGAAAAGTAGTTCTCTTACATGATGATGAATTCGTCACATTATCTTCTGAAGGATATAAAATCATTGACTTTAACACATTGGAGAAGATACAGAGAAAACCACACATAGTGTCTTGGAAACCAGAAATGGCACAAAAAGCAGGTTTCCCACATTTTATGTTAAAGGAAATACACGAACAACCAAATTCTCTTGCAGACTATATTAGAATAAAACAACCCGCACTTAGCAAAATTGCTGATAAAATATATAATGCAGAAAAAATCTTCCTTTTAGCAGCTGGAACAGCTCACTATTCTACTCTAACAGGAGAGCATTTGATTAGAAAATACGCAAAAAAATCTTGCAGTTCAATCATTGCCTCAGAATATGATTCGATTACTAGTTTAATTGATGAAGATACAGTTATCTTACCTGTGAGTCAAAGTGGGGAGACAATGGATACAATCATGGCGATTAAGAATGCTAAAGAGCTAGGTGCATCAATACTCTCATCCGTTAATGTAATTGGGAGCACAATTACTCGTCATTCAGAAGAAGTATTGTACTTGTATGCTGGACCTGAAATAGGAGTAGCTGCAACAAAGACTTACACGGCACAAACTATTGCTATGTGGGATATAGGTTTGGAACTTGGAAAACTCTCAGGAGAATTAGACAACTCAGAATACTCTGCAGCTAGAAAGCTGTTTCAAGAGATACCTACTGTTGTTAAACAAACCATTGTTAGAAATGAGGCAAGAGCTAACCATATTGCATCGTGGTTTGCTAAAAAGAACAGTAGTTTCTACCTAGGAAGAGGACTGAATCTACAAACAGCTAATGAGGGAGCATTAAAGATGAAAGAAATTGCTTACATTCATAGTGAATCATACCCAGCAGGAGAATCAAAACATGGACCAATAGCTTTAGTGGAAGAGGATTATCCAGTAGTTTTTGTGGCACCAAGAGATCAAACAAACAAAAAGATGATTAGTAACATCATGGAAATGAAAGCAAGAGGAGCAGCAGCAATTGTAGTAATGGAAGAGGGAGATAAGGACACAGAGGAAATGGGAAAATGGAAAATGGAAGTTCCG
>JAUWJS010000053.1 GCA_030607575.1 Candidatus Heimdallarchaeota archaeon
AAGGATAGAGTTTCCCTAAAACTGTGAAAACAAAGAGTAGGAAAAACGTGAATACAAAATTGATCTTAAATAGATTACCCAATTCTTGATTTTTCTTCATAACAGCTTTTTGTTGTTTTTCCCAAGGGAACACAGCTTCTATTATGGGGGGCATCATAAAGAACTATATTTCAAACATATTAAAGATTACTAAATAGTTTCAAAAAGAAACCTTTAAACTAACGTGGTCAGAGTGATATCAATGATTTCTCTAGGAATAGAAAGTTCTGCTGATAAATTGGGTGTTGGTATTATAGATGACAAAGGAAATGTGTTATCTAATATCCGAAGAACTTACAAACCCCCCTATGGAAGTGGGATTCATCCTAGAGAAGCTTCAGAATTTCACTCCTCCACAATGCCCAAAGCTATAGAAGATGCTTTCCTTGAATCAGGTATCAAACCTAAGGAAATTGATTTGATTTCTTTTACAAAAGGACCGGGACTGGGACCCTGCTTAAGAATAGGGGCAGTTACTGCAAGAACTCTTTCTTTGTCTTTGGGTAAGCCACTAATGGCGGTGAACCATCCAATAGCACATGTTGAAATTGGAAGATTAGTTGGGAAACTTGATGATCCTGTTGTTCTGTATGTATCTGGAGGAAATACACAAGTCATCGCTTTCTCTGAAAGAAGATACAGGGTATTTGGTGAAACAATAGATATACCAGTAGGAAATTGTTTAGATGTTTTTGGAAGAAATGCTGGTTTAAGTGATAAAGAGAACCCAATGGGGAGAATGATTGAGCTAGAAGCATTGAAAAGTTCAACCTATGTTTCCATCCCCTATGTGATAAAAGGAATGGACGTTTCTTTTTCAGGTATTCTGACTCATGCTACACGATTATTAAAAAGTAAGAAACACCCACTTGCAGATATCGCATTTAGTCTCCAAGAAACAGTTTTTTCTATGTTAGTTGAAGTTACAGAAAGAGCTTTAGCTCATACTAAAAAAGAAGAAGTTTTGGTGTGTGGTGGTGTAGCAGCTAATTCACGACTAAAAGGAATGCTTGAAGAAATGGCCAGTTCCCATGGTGCTTCTTTTAGAGGTCTTAATGCTGATCTTGCTCTAGATAATGGCGTAATGATAGCATGGTTAGGCATCTTAATGAAGCAATCGGGAGTGACGACTGAATTTGGGGACACAATAGTGGATCAACATTTCAGACCTGAAGATGTGGAAGTTACTTGGAGATAAATTGTGATTATATGACATCAGCAATTGTATTTGATTTTACTAAGAAGAATTTCTACAGTCTTACACCTTTAGTTGCTACTATAGATGCTAATACTGATTTTCGAAATTTAGATTTCTTACTTGAAAAAAATCTTAATCCATTAAGAATCCGAAAGTTCTTAGAAAAATATGAAAAACTCATTGTAGGTTTTTCATTTAGAACTGCTCAATTTGAAGATATTTATACCCGGATGAAGACAATTTGTTCCTCACTATATAAATCAGAATTAGATAGAGTAACCTTCATCTCAGGTGGAAGTCATCCTACTGGTAGTCCTCTTACAACATTAAAGTCTGGTTTTGACTTTGTTTTTATTGGGGAAGCAGAATACTCATTTACTGAGTTTGTTAGACGATTTAAGGATAATGAAGACTTGTTTGGAACTCCTGGTATTGGTTTTTTGGAAGATAATTCATTACGTGTAACTAATAGACCTGACCCTATAGTTTTGGATGAATATCCCTTCCTATCCCCGAAAAGGCGGCTTTATCCACCATTGGAGATAAGCAGGGGGTGTTCTTTTGGGTGTACATTTTGTCAAGTTCCGAAACTTTTCAAACATAGAACAAGGCATAGATCTCCTGAAATAATTCTAGATGTAATAAAATGGATGGGAACTCAAAAGCTAAACGATATCCGTTTTATTACACCAAATTCCTTTGGTTATATGTCTTCAAAACCTAAAGAAGTTAATAAAGAAGTGATTCTCCATCTTTTATCATCAATTAAATCAACCCCTGGAATTGATAATGTTTATTTTGGCACATTTCCAGGAGAAGTGCGTCCTGAAACTGTATCTTCTAGTTTGATGGAGGATATTAAGCCAATTATTTCAAATTCCCGAATATCTATTGGTCTTCAATCAGGTAGTGATAGAGTTCTCAAAGAAATTCAAAGAGGACATACAGTAGAAGAAGGGATTAATGCAATTGAGATTCTCGATGATGCGGGATTTACACCAGTAGTTGATATAATAATTGGATTACCAACTGCTACTGAAGCTGACGAAATGGAAACAATCAAGGTTATTAAGTATCTAATAAGAAGAAACTCAATAATAAGAGCTCATGTTTTCATGCCTTTGCCAGGAACTACCCTAGAGGATGCAAAATTTAAACCAGTTTATCCTCAAATAAAGAAGATTCTTGGTAAATTAAGCTCACTTGGAAAAATTGAAGGAAATTGGACACATCAGGAACAGTATGCGCTGGATGCTTGGAAGCTCAATCAGCGAATTGCTAACTTGCCCCCTATTCTGAGAGAGCGTAGTCGCTAATAATTTGATTTTCTTTCAAATGTCTTGC
Source organism: Candidatus Heimdallarchaeota archaeon (assembly GCA_030607575.1). Classification (GTDB taxonomy): domain Archaea; phylum Asgardarchaeota; class Heimdallarchaeia; order Heimdallarchaeales; family Heimdallarchaeaceae; genus UBA460. The sequence goes on from JAUWJS010000053.1 coordinate 2,582, forward strand.
TCTTGCCTCTACTTTTATTGCACGACGAAAAATGCTTTTAGCCTCGCTCATAGTACTCATATAACCTTTTTGAAATGTAGTAAAATATTTCCTTTCAAATTCAGTATGTGTGCTTGTAAAACATTTCTTAATTAATAAAATGTCAACAGCTTTGTCTTCTACGGCTTGTGAAAATTTACCAAGACCAAAGTCTATGAAAATAAGTTCTTGATTATTTATTAGAATGTTACTGGTTGTTAAGTCTCCATGTATGATGTCACTATTGTGTAATTTTCCTACTTGTTCTCCCATCAGTTTAACATAATGTAATTTATCTTCTATGCTGTCTTTACTGTTCAAAACATCTTTAACTAGTTGACCCTCAATAAATTCCATTGTTATTGTCGATGTCCCTAAATCAATATCAAAGATAAATGGTGTTTTTACCCCCGCATCTCTTGAGGCCATGATTAGTTTTGATTCGGAGATTGTTCTACTATTCCTTAATTCATCATCAATCTGCTTGATTCTATATGACTTCGGTAAACGAATTTTTTTCAATACTTGAAATCCTAGCCACTCATCCTTGAGAAGAACTGCTTCTGCACCCCATATTTTGTCTTTGTTTAACAAATTTATCAGCTCTTCACTTTTTTCCTTTTCTGATTTTTGCAAGATTTTTCAGAGCAGTTGAAATTTCATCACCTTTTGGTTTATCCAGCACTTGATTATTGAGAGTCAAGATTCCCTTATCTGTTCCTACTCTACCAATTTTCTCACAAGGTATTTGTTCTTTCTTTAGATGATCTAAAATATGTAGAGCTTTTTTCTCCGATGCTGAAACAATGAGCATTCCAGAAGAGATGAGTCTAAAGGGATTAAACTGGAGCCATGATGCTAATTTTTCTGTAACATTAGATATTCTCGGTCTATTATTGAGTTCAATACTTAGTTCACTGAATGCAATAATTTCATATAACGCACCATAAACTCCTCCTTCAGTAGCATCGTGAATTAAAGAAGGTTGAAACTTTCTATTCAAATCCAAAGCTAAATCTACAATTCTTAGTTGTGCTCCTATCCTTCTTCCTTCTTCTATTTCGTCATTATTGAGAGCAGAATGTATTAAATCTCCAGACTCTGAAATAATTATTCCTGTACCTTCTGCCCCTGTAAAACCAATTGCTAAAATAATCTCTTCTTCAGTCAGCTTATTGGGTACAACAAAGTCTTGAGGGACAAACCCCAACATGTGACCTGATACAAGGGGTGTTTTGACTGATTGAGAAATCTCAGTATGTCCTCCTAAAATGCTTATTCCAAGTTCAATACTTTGTTGATGTATTTGCTCTTGAATGCGTTTGACTTCATCGAATGATGTGTTAATTGGAACAATGATGGAAGAAAGAAATCCAAAGGGCAATGCTCCAGCACATGCTATATCATTTGCATTTACAATTACTGCTTGTCGTCCTGGTTCAGCTGTAGGAAATGTTATTGGATCAGATTTCACAACAAGGAGAGGGTTCGAATTATTGTTATAGAATTTCTGAGCTTTTACTTGAGCTTCAGATACATCTATAATTGCTGAATCCCCGCCTATATGTCCTGAAGTTACTATTCCTTTATTTTCAGAACCCTTTAGTTTTAGTATCTCTCTTAAAAGAGAAATCTCTAACTTACCTTCTTCCATTAATATTACTAGAATCTACAATTCCTAAAAGTTTTTTGAAGGAGAGAAAAAAGAAAAAGTTTATACTTCTACTAAAAGCCCATGGTTCTTAGAATGTGTTTAATAATCTTAAATTTGTATCCTACATTCAAAACATCGTGTACATTAGTTGTCATTCCAACTAGTATTCTACCCTCAGAACAGTCTTCTACAATAATCTGAACAACTCCTGCATTTAAAGCTTTGATTTCATCCTCTGAATTTATCATCTCGTAAATGACTCTAGGAAATCTTGTTAAGGTTTCCAAAACATATACAATCTTTTTCTCCTCTAGATTTCCTGCATATAGTTCTCCCATTGACCCATCTTCTTTTGGGAAAATATAAGCAGCAGCTGAAGGAAAATTACACCCTCTGATGGATGAAAAAAGCAAGGAAGTTATTGCTCTTTTATTTGCTTCATCAAGTATTTCTTGCGTCATCTCGCTGACTGGAATCTTTGGAACAGTTTCAAAAGGACGAATTTCTTCATATACTTCAGCTTTAGTCTTAGTAATTGTTGTTTCTGGAATAATTTCTACTTCAACAGGCTTAATAGGCTCAATTTCGCTTTTTTCAATTCCAAGTCGTGAGTATATTCTATCAATTTGAATCCTGATACTCTCTTTGTTTTTATTGAAATCTGAACCACAAGTTTTGATTAGAAGATTAACATTTTCTTCTGTAACAAGATTGCTGATTACATCTTCCCCAAACTTTTGAACATATCTTAATATTGTAGGACGAATCTCAGCTGCGATATTCTCTACGCGGGATACGAATAATAAAGTTAACTCAATAAATGTAATGTAAGTGGCTCTGAACTTTCCTCGAAAAATTGTTATTTCATTATACCTTCTAACCCACTGGTAAAATTCAATTGGATGAATGAAATAACTATAAATTTCTGATTTTTCAATTTCATCTTTTGTATTTTCAATCTCAAAAATATTGTTTCCTATCAAATCATAGATAATTACAGCTACCAATGGATTGATTTCACTTCTACGAAAAGGCATAAGACCTCAACTAGATATTATTATCTTATTGTTGGCTAATAAATATATCCCAAGTGTCTAATTGACTAAAGAATCGTGAAAATTTGTGAAAAACACTTCTCCCACCTTTAGTTTCTAATTTTTTAAAGCTATTAAGAATAAGGAAATCTTTTTAGAGTTTTAAGATGACTTGTCTTTGTGGTAAAATAATGACACGGCAAAAAGATTCTAGTGATTCTCCATCCTCAAGGATTTCTTCACGAAAAAGAAAACCTGCAGTAAAGGATGTTTTTGTAGAAATGCAAGAAGTAGCTTATGAAGCCTTAAACATATCAACAAAGAAACTTAAGTCAGGTCAGTATTTACGCGATTTTCTAACTCAAACTTCTACAAGCGAAGATGTTAAGGAAGCCATACGTGTTACAATAGATGCATTACTTGATAGCATTTCTTCAGATTTTAAATCTCTCTCTGCTGCAGCACTTGTACCACATCCAGAAAGTTCAGATGTAAGAGTTATAGTTAGAGGACCTCTTGAACGAGATATAGTGAAGAAAATATTGGAAATCTTCAGAAGATATCCTCCCGTTGTCAATGATTTATTGGGATCAGATGAAGAAGTCAAAGTTCTTGATACTGGAATCGGTTTTGTAGTTCTAGAAAATTGCCAAAAAGATAACTATCTAATTGGGATTGTTCAAAACCAAAAAGACGTGGATGAACTCTCTAGAAAGCTGAGACATGTGCAAAATGTAGTAATTGATAATACTTTGCTATTAGAAGATATTTGACCTTTCTTGATTTACTTGACATATCTATATATTTGTACCGCATTCAGGACATTTTTTCAATCCTACACTTATCTCTTTGAAACATTTCCAACAAATCATTTTATCTGATGTGCTTTCTGAATATTCCATAACCAATCTGGAAATTTCAGATGATAATTTTTCTACTTCAGATTTTCTTCGAAACTTTCTGTTCCTTTTGAGACGATTTGCAATAAACAATACTCCTGAAGCTATTAAACCACTACACATTAAAATGATCCCAACAATCAAAAGAATACGTTGAAATTCTTCAGGAAGATTTTCTCTAAATCCAATATATATGATTAAGGGGGTCAATAATCCACCAATTAAAATAAGAAGCAACCAAATTCCCATTTTTAGTCCCAAAAAATTCCCTTGAACCCATTTAGGTAAAGTAGTATTTAAAACAAATTTATAGGAAAAGATTTCTAATAGAAAGAAATTTTCATTTTCAGAATCTTGAAACTCAAAATAGACCAATTTTCCCGTAATTTTTTTACTTAACAATATGCGCTTTTGACTGACTTCCTTTAAATGCAAATTCTCTTTTTGTAGGTTTTTTTCAATATATTTGAAAAAGGATAATATATCCTTTGCATTACTACGTATTACTTCTGAAACGAATATCTTTTTGGACTGATTTCCTTCCATAAGAACTAATCACTCTCGTAATAATATTGAGACAGCATTGTAAGAAATAATCTTAATTTGAATTTTAAAAGGATGGTTTTAGGAACTCAGAAATCATGGTTTTTACAAGTTTCATTCTTTTAGAGATTATGCTAATCTCCTCTCGATTTTTAGTAATACTCACTAGCATACCACTTTCTGTTTCTTCAAGTATCACCACACCATCTCCGGCATCTAGTGTTTTTTCTTCACTTGGTGATTCTATGGTTTGTTTAACAACTTCTGGATATTTAGATAGAATTCCTAGAACAAATTCTGCATGTTTTTCTGACATACCATAAGTTATTGTTTCTAAAGCACCTTTATCTCCTGTAAAAACAAAACAAACACCTGTTTTTGTTGATAAACCCTTGACAATTGAAGATATTACTTTTACAATTGAATCTTTCTTTGCTTGTTCCAATAATTCTTGAGCAAGTTTAACTTTCTTATCAGCAGAAGCACCTTGAGATAATGGTTCGGTTTTGTGTCCTATATATTCAAGTAAATCTTCTACTTGACCAGTTTCTTGTGCTTGTGTTACAGGTGTAGAGGTTTGTGTTTGTGTTGTTGGTTGTGAGTAATCTGTTTTCTCCTCTACAACTCTGGGTTGTTCCACTGGTTCTGATACTATTTCCTGTGGTTTTTTAGTTGGGAAATAATCATACTTTACCTGACTTGCAGCTCTTTCAGAAATTAAATTCCCCAAACGCTTAATTAATGCAGTTTGGGATCTTGGTTCCATTTTTTCAATTGCTCCATAATCTTGAAGCTGTTCTATAAGCTTGTTCTTAATAATCTGTATCATTTTTAAGGCTACATTTTCATCAGTTTCAGGTTTAAACATGCAGGCTAAGACAATATTGAAGAATAAATGATAATCAACTCTAAAAACTTCATTAACTAGAGTTATTGTTTGAGATTTTTTTAACTCTTCTCTTGTTTTTGTACTTGTATCTATGACTTGGTAAACTGTGGAAAATGCAGTTTTTGTATTAATAACTTTATCAAATATCATATCTTCTTCTAAACTAAAAAGACTAAATCCTACAAACGTGTCCCATGGTAATTCAAAGTCACTCATCTTAAATCCTCACTTTGAGTGTGAGTCGTTTATCCAAATCTCACATTTTTCTTAATTATTTACTATATTTAATGTTTTACTGTGTGAAGAACATCAGTTATTCTATTTTCTTTTCCGTTTCTTCTTTTCTTCTTTTAATCTTCTTTTCTCCCATCTTTTCCATTTTTTGATGTTCTTATTAGATTCATTTCCGAAGACAACAGCAGAATAAGCTCGACCCTCGGTTTCACCTAGTTCTCTTACTTTGAAACCTTCTTCATCTTCTCGTTTCTTAGTTTCTGCTAACATGTCATCAATTATTTTTTGTCTTCGTTCGGATACCTCTATTTCTAAATCAGTTTTGGCAATTGGTTCATGAACTACTTCTGTCTCTTGGACAATCTCTGCCTCTTGAACGATTTCTGCCTCTTGAACGATTTCTGCCTCTTGAACGATTTCTACCTCTTGAACGATTTCTACCTCTTGAACGATTTCTGCCTCTTGGATACGATCTGCAACAATAATTTCATCTTTAGTAATTGGGATACTTGTAGTTTCTTCAACAAAAACTAAATTGTGAATATCTATAGGTATGTTTTCGGGTTGCACAAAAACGTCCTTATTTATAACTGGATCAGTAACAATGGGTTGCGAGAGATCAACAGATTCTAGTTCTTCAATATATTGATCAACTTCGAATTCCTGAGCTAGTTCTATACTTGTTTGTGTCTCAAGTGATTCTTCTTGTAATGTAACTTCAGTAGAATCTATAATCTTCTCAGAAGGAATAGGTATTTGCTCTTTTTCTATTATTTCCCTTATCTCCTCCTTATCACTAACATCAATTTCTCCAACATCTTCTCCAGAAACAGCTTTAGCTAATCCAATTGTTACTTCCTCTAATTCTTGCTCTAAGCCACCTTCAACTTCTAGATCATCTTCTTCAAAAATCTCTTCCTCAACTTTCTGTGTGTCTAGAGGTTCATCAAGTAACTTCTGTTCTAAAGATTCATCTACTAGAACCAATTCTTCAACAACTTCATTCTCCTCTGTAGATTCTGTGGTATCTCTATCTGTTTGAACTCTTTCTTTAGCTAAATCATACAGAAATTGAGCAAATTTTGTAACATTCTTTTTGTCCCAATCTAGCATTTCAGTCGAATCTTTTTCATTATTCATACAGTAACCACTTATTGAGGAGTGAGCGCGAATCTCAAGCCATACTACCTTTCATATCTTATTAACTTTTCTTAAGTATCCGTTTCGTTTAATTTTTGGTAGGTTAATAAGCTAAATTTTAATCTAATTTTGAAGAAGTTATAAGAACGACATTTTAACTTAACCAACTACTTCTAAACTAAAATTTAATAACCCAAAATGTAATTGTTCTCTCATGAGTGAATCACTCAAACCTCTATTGATACAGCTTGTCAGTTCCTTTTCATATTATTTGATTGATGAAGCACGCAGAGAATTTGGAAAAGATATTTTAGAAGTTAAAATAAACGATATTGAATATCATAAGGCTGGTGGAAGGTTTGGTGATGTTTATGTTATTGATGTTTTTTATAGTTCTGAATTAGGAAACCATAAAACTAAACTAGCAATTAAATTCATGGAAAGTCCTACAGAAGTTATTACTGAAATCAGAAATTCTTCTTTTTTGGAGAAAAAATTTTCAACTAGATCAGTTGTTAAAATTCCACGATTCATCTATGTGAATTTAAAATCTCCAACATTCATTGCTTATGAAGGAGTCACAGGAATTAATTATGAGGATGCCCATGATGTAAGAGATAAGAGCTTCTGGGGTGGATATGTTTTATCTATAATTCATGAAGGAAAACCTCGTCCTGTGATGATAGATATTTATGAAGAACTATATCGAAGGCTTGTTCTAGCTGTTTTTGGTGGTCATACAAATGAACACGAGATAATGGATAAATCAAGAATCTTACTGGAAATGATATCCTCATCACAAGGTGGAAGTGATGCATTTGGAGATTTTCATCAGAGTAATCTTATGATTAGAGCTTCTCCTCAGAACGAAGTATTAAACATAGCTCTCATAGATCCAACTTTTTGGATGCAAGGGGCTTTTGATAGGTTTGAAGATATTGGAACATTTTTCGGGAGACAAGCATTTCTTGAATATAGAGGATCTCAAGGAATCCCTGCCACCATAGAAGACATCAAACAGTTCATTCTGGGATACAGTGTACACTTAAGAGAAATAAACTCTCAACCGTTGGAAATACTCTATCCAAAAGGATTTCCTCTAGACCTATTCTTGGCAATCTGGGCATTAATGGATATATTGGATAAAACCACAGTCCAAAATATACCCGCTGACAATCCAAATATTGAACTTCTCAAAGAGTTCGCTTACTATTTCTTGACTGAACAACCTATAGGAAAGGAAATCAATAGTTTTATATGAAAGGGAAGGGTAAATTTTATAGACGAAAACAATGGATATTTGAGAGATGACTCACTCAAAAAAGGAGATTTTAATTTCTGCATATGTTTTAGCTAAGATGCTAGCCGTCGATTCGTTGGATAAATCAAAAGAATCAGCCGGTTTATTGTTAGGTTATGTTAATGATGAGGGAACATTAGTAATAACTGATTTTGATACTGGAAGACAAGAACAAACATCAACATATGTAGTTCTTAGTGATGAAGCTCTAGTTCAAATTGTTGAAGATATGCACAAAAGGGATAAGGGTGAAACCATCGTTGGCTGGGCTCATACGCATCCCTCATATGGTTGCTTCCTCTCAGGAACCGATAAAGGGACTCAAAGAACCTATCAAAACCTATTCTCTCAAGCTGTAGCATTGGTTGTTGATCCTTCGAAATATTATAAGTCAAAAAAACAAGAGGATTTGGAGATTAAATTCTTTAGATTGGTTAATGAATTAGATTATAAGGTCATACCTTTTGGAATATATTATGATGATTTAACAACTCATCTTGCAAATTTAGTTGAATTTAACATAAAGTGGGAGATACCACAGTTAACTTTAGAAGAAGTTAAACATCTACACGAAAAATTACATACAATTACATCACCTACTATGCTTGAGGTTAACAAAAAAATGTTACATGGATTCATTGATGTTTTAAGCACATCAACTGAACAGTTTACTGAAGGCGGAGAAGGTAAAGACATTCTCGAATCTATTGATACAAAGCTGAATGAAATAGTAAGAGATGTTAATCATATTTACAATGAAGAAACATCCAATCTATATGCTGTTCTGAATGTGGTTGCTGTAATTATCATAGCAATCTCGTGGTTACTAGTAGCTTTTCTGGCTTAAATTCCAGAATCTTAATTAAAAACTAACATCAGCCGAAGAATTTTTTTAAGGATATAATTCATAGTAACATAATGCCAAATTTGGAGATTATACCTTTACACTCTTACAAATTAGTAGAAGAAAGTGATGATTTGTTTTCTATTCTTGAGGAATCACTTAGAGAAAGTGAAATAGAGTTCAAAGATGATGATGTTCTTGTCATTGCAAGCAAAGTAGTTGCAGTTGTCGAAGCTTGTATCGTGTCATATTCATCTATTAAACCATCTAAAGAAGCAATTGAACTTGCTAAGGATGCCCATATGGAACCGGAATTTGCTCAAGTTATCCTAGAAGAATCTAATGGTAATTATACAGGGGCTGTTCCTGGTGCAATTACCACATTAAATAAGTATGGTCTGTTAGCAAATGCGGGAGCAGATCAATCTAATTCTGGAGAAGAGAAAATAATCCTTTTACCAAGAAATTGTACGAACTCAGCAGAGAATATTCACAAACGAATTTTTGAAAAAATGAAAAAGTATGTTGGGATTATCATAGCTGATTCAAGAACTACACCTTTGAGATTAGGGACGGTGGGTTGCGCATTAGCTACTTATGGTTTTTTACCAATTCTTGATGAGAGAGGAAAAAAAGATCTTTTTGGAAGGCCCATGCATATTACAGTTAGAGCAATAGCTGATCAACTAGCAACAGCTGCAGAAATTGTAATGGGAGAAACAGATGAAATGATACCTTTTGCAATTATCAGAGGTTTTCCGATGATAAGAATATCCAAGGATGAAGAAATGGATCTCAACACTCTTATCTCTCCTGAAAAATGTATGTTTATAGGACCTTATATTAACAAAATAAATGAATAAAGAGATGTTGTTATGATTGAAGGATTTTTGGGTAAATTATTAGTTGGAGATAAGCATCCCACAAAAATTGTTGGAGTAGTTAATCTATCAGAGGCATCATTCTATCTAGGATCAATAGTTTCTTCATCAGATGATTTAGAAAAAATGGTTACCAACATGATAAACGAAGGTGTTCATGGCATCGATTTAGGCGCTCAATCTACTAGACCTATTCAGATCTATGATGGTGAAGGTAGAATAGATGAAATAACAGAACTTCAAATTATAAAGGAAACATTGGAAGTAACAATGGATATTCTAAGTAGTTACAACAATATTGAAATTTCAGTTGATACTCAACGTTCAGCAGTTGCTGAGCATTCATTGAACAAAGGGGTTAACGTAATAAATGATATTTCTGGTTTTAAGAAAGAAGAAAAAATAGCTAAATGTATTGCTGATTTTGATGGTACAGCTGTAGTTATGGCTGCTAGAAATGAGCCAGGAGATGTATATCTAATTAACGATATCATCATCGAACTAAGAAAAAGTATTGCAATAGGTAATAAATACGGTATTGATGAGACAAAAATCATAATTGATCCTGGTATAGGTAGCTGGGAAGCTAGAGATTACCAGCATGATTATGTAATTATTAAAAACTTAGAAGAATTCAGGATACTAAACAAACCTGTTTATGTGGGTATAAGTAGAAAAACATCAATTGGTAAAGTACTAAATGATGCACCTCCAGATCAAAGACTTTTTGGAACGTTGGGTGCAACTATAATAGCTCTTGTAAATGGAGCACACATCATTAGAACTCACGATGTAAAACCTACTTTGGAAGCTGTTAAAGTAGCACAAACCATTCTGCATTACGAAATCTAAGTTTTTTTCTTTAAATTACTTCAAAAACAGCTCCTTTATCTATTCTAGCTGAATATGCGGGAAGTTTCAAATTATTTTTAATCTTTTCAACAATTTTTTCATTTGTCTCATAAGTGAGAAGAACTACACTTCCTCCTAATCCTGCCCCAGTTAATTTTCCTCCCAAAGCACCATTTATTATTCCCTTTTCAACAATTTTATCTAATAATGGTAGAGAAACCTGTATATTGTTTTTCAGAAAATTATGCTGTGTAGTTAGAAGCTGACCAAGTAGCTCTAAATCAGGAGTTGGTTTCGATAATTCTTTTTCTGCTGTTGAAGTATTCTCTTTTATTGAAATAACACCTTTCAGTATTTTGAACTCATTTGATTTTATTTTTTCTTTTGATTCTTGAAGAAAATCTATAGTAATGTCTTCTAGTTTCTTATTGTACATTTTTTTGAAATTATCAACAACTTGCTTAATCTTTGCAACTTTTTCCCCATGAACATTGCTAGTTAATTTGGGAATTTTACTATTTACTATAATCAAACCTACATTTGGATACTTCAATCTGTTTAACGTAGGTTTTTCTTTACATGCTAAGCTAAAGATTCCCCCAAATGATGAAGCATATTGATCCATTCTTCCACATGGGATTTTTAAGAAATTATGTTCCGCATTATAAGCTAACTCAGCGATTGTTCTTTCATCCAAATTTAACTCTAATATTCCAGCCAAATGTTTTATCCATCCAACTAGAAGAGCTGCTGAACTCGAAAGACCGCTTGCAATAGGAATTTGACTTCTTACATTTACAGTTAATGGAGGAATGACAATGTCTTGTTTGAGCTTTTTCAGAGCAAGGATTCCCGCTTCTAGATATGAAGATAGAGAACCTTTTTCTGCTTCTAAATGTTTGATATTCGTTCTAATTTGGGTTGTTTCTCTCAAATCTTGACTATGTACCTCAATTACATTTCCGCTTACTTCTTGTGAAGTTATTTGAAGGCGTAAATTAATTGCAACGGGAATAACTTTCAATTCCAAGTAATCTTGATGTTCTCCAAACAAACAAACTCTGGCAGGTGCTGATGAAAAGTACATTGATTTTCGTGATAAATCAATAACTGGCTTAATATCTTTTCCGATTAAATCCACAGGTTTAAACTAGTGTTTTCCCCATTTCCTTATTAATAAACTATATATAGAAAATTCGTGAGTACTCAATGGGGATACATTGTTAGAAAACCTACTAGACAAAGTGTTCAAAATTTCACAATATATAACTGATAAGAATTTCAATGTTCAGGAGCAGGAATTTAGACGCGATCCTTGGACAATGGATCCTCTTCCAGAGTTGTATATATCATCAGAAAAGCTCAACATTCAAATTGCACGTCTAGTACAGGTAATAAAAAATGGTAAATCTATGTGTTCTATAATGGGGGATATTAAATCAGGAAAATCTTATCTGATGAATTTGTTAAAAGATGGGTTAAAAGAATCTCTTTGGAAGTATGCAGATTTTGATAAAATATTCATTGTGAATTTCACTTCCGATGAGTTCAAAGAATATACTCTAACTAATTTTCTTCAAAATATTGCCGATCAAGTACTTAGAAAATATTACTCCACAAAAGAGCAAATAATAGTAGAATTAAAGAAATATGTTATGAGTACAAACTCACTACTTGTAGTTTTACTTGATAATTTCAAAGGAGACAATCTTTTTGCTATCTCCCAATATTCAGCTAAAATACTAAAATTACTAAGAGAAAACTATTCTTGTGTTATAGCTTTCAATCTCAGTGATATGCCAATAAGTTTAAACGGCTTAAAAAATGGTGGATGGGATCATTTTACATATTCGATTAGAGTTTCTGAAATGTCACTTCAGGAAGCGAAAGAGTTAATTCATTCTCGGATGTGTTATGCATTAAATCAATCTTCCTTTAAAGTGACGGAAGTCTTTTCAGAGTTGGCAATTGAGGAAGCATGGAACAAATCAAAAGGAAATCCATGGATTTTAATTTCTATCCTATCTGACGCTTATTCGTATTCCCAGAAGAAAGGTTCGAAAAGTGTAAGCCATGAAGATGTTGTTGAGGTAATAGATCTTTTCTCCCGTTCTACTGTACAAGATGGTTTTGATGATCATGAGAAATTTTTGTACCAACAAGTCTTGAATAACTTACCTCTTAGAGAAAGACAAGTGTGTGAGTATCTTATTCATAAAGATGCTTCTGCAAAGGAAATAACTCTTTCTCTTTATGGCGAATTACCTTCCTCGGAATACCGAAGCAAATATATGGGTACTAAGAGCTTTCTTAAACGATTAAAAGAGAAAAATATAGTCGTTCTAAAAGGTCAAAAAGGAAGATCTTACTTATTTGGTCTCAATCCCAAAATGAAAGAAAGATTAATACAGAGAAATAGCGGAGATCAAACAGCTTCATATGATGGACATGAGTTTATTGTTACCTAAAAAAAGAGAAAGGTAAGAAATGAAATGATCATCTCTTCTGAATCAAATTTCTAATTAAAGAAAATATTTTAAAGATTATGTATGCAACTAAGAGATTTATGAGTAATAGGCTTGTATATTCGGTGAATAGTGTAAACCAAGCAGGCATCTCAAGGTAGAAATGTGTTACTGGAGCATCTCCTGCAAAGAATCTTTGAACAGGAAAACTATAGAATAAAATTATTAAGAATGGGACAACATTGAGGAGTAATAAAGGTCCTTCAAAATTCATTCTAAAGTGACCAGTTGTACCTTCAGCTCTTCCATGTATGATGAAAAGCATTCCTATTCCAATAGCAAAACCTACGATGGGCAGAATATAGAATACATTAAGCAATCTAATCACCATAAACCCACCTGTAAGATTCTTAGCAAAAAGAAGATTCATAAATTTGGTATTTTTATCTCCAAAAATTAACTCTGCAGAAGTCTGATCAAACATTACGTTAGATAAAACAATGAAAAGTATTGCACCAACTATTGCTAGAAATATTATGATTTGACCAATTATTTCACGTTTCTTGTTATCAACATCAATTGAATATCTTCTACGAGAAAGAATGATAAAAACTAACATGAAGATAAATGAAAATCCGCCTACTATCACATCATACAATGGAAATGATCCCATCGTCTCACCGTATGCAATTCCGAGATTATTGTCGTGAAACGGTAAATGCATATCCTTGTATCCAAGGAACATACTAGTTCCTGCACCAATGAATCCTTGTATTCCATATACAATTCCAACAACTAACAAAGCTGTTCTTCCAGACATCTCTATTGCTGCAAATAATCCTGAGAAAAATGCGGTGACTAGGTAAATTATTACAATTGACCAAAAGCCATAATCGTAAATTCCTG